>JAFZWG010000005.1 GCA_017617395.1 Lachnospiraceae bacterium | reverse complement strand
GTCGCCGTCGCCGCGAATCATCGCTTCGATTTCTTTCGTTGATTTCTTACTCATTTTCCAGCTCCTTCTCACCGGGACAGATCACTCACTGCCCCTCGCAAAAAACGCCCGCATGCTGCGAATCGCCGCGCGATACCGCCGGAACACCGTGGCCGTCGACAGGCCCGTGATCCGGGCAATCTCTGCATACCCGAGCTCCGCCTCCGCGCGAAGCGAGACAATCTGGCGATCCTCCGTCGAGAGTCTGCCCATCGCAATTTCGATGTCGCTTCCGCCGTCGCCCCCGCCCGCAAGCACCGATTCCTCCGCCAGAAGCAGTTCCGGGTCCTCACAGACAATCAGGTTCTCCCGGCCGCGAAGCCTCTTAAGCGCCTCGTTGCGCACCGTCTGAAACAAGTACGCACGCCCGTTGCGGACTGTTCCGAGCTCTTCCTTTCGCAGAATCCCCAAAAACGCATCGGCTACGGAATCCTCCGCGTCCTCGCGGTTCCCGGTGATCCGGTATGCGACCGCATACATCGGTTTTTTCATCTCCCCATACAGCTGCGTGAAGGCATCGGGATTGTTGCGCAGCTCGCGCAGCATTTGGTTAATCCATGAAACATCTGCCGGCATGGTTTCAACCTCCCTTCACCTCCTATGAGTTGCGTTTGGAGCTGTTTTTTTCATCCTTTCGAAAAATGAGTAAGTTTTTTATGAAATTATTTTCTTGCATCTCCGACAACCTTCGCCGTCTTCTCCTCGACAAGGCGGACCCAGCCCGACTTCACACGAAGGAAGTAGTCCTTATCGTTGCTTCCCGCAACGACAACGCCTTCTTCGTACGCATCCAGACTGGACATCGGATGCACCATGTGCCAGTTAAGAAGCATGTCATGATCGGACGCCTGCAGATCGTACACAACGGCCTTCTCGCCGTTCTCCGTCCGGGGGTACACCGAGAAGCACTCGTAAGTCCAATTTGAGGAGTCCTCCCAGTTCGTGCAGATTGCGCCCGACATGCAAAGCTCCGTCTTTCCGTCGCCGGTCGCATCACCGAAGACAAACAAACAGTGCTGGTCCCACTCGTAGGCGTTGCCGCCGCGGACCACGTAGTAGCGGCCGAAAATTCCGTACTGCTCATCTGCAACAAATGCCACAAACAGCTGCGCGCCCGTCTTCTCAAACATCCCCGATGGCGTGATATCGATCGGATCGATCGCATCGTCGGGAGTATTTGCCTCCCACGAGTATCCCTTGTCGTAACGTACTTCCGGGCAGTCCACACGATGCCCCTTCGACGCAAGAATCTGCATCACCTGATCCGGCGTGCAGCCGCTCTTGGGCGCTCCCTGACGCGCGAAGAAGCTGATTCGCGCCTGAGACCACACATTTCTGGCGTACACGGTGACGCCGTTTCTGTGCGCAGCCCAGGACCCGTCCGTCGTCTGAAGGATCTTGTAACCGGCCTCGCGAAGCTTCTCGCGGTACGTCTCGAGCACGGCAATGTCATACGTCTGGTACGCCCATCTTTCGTAGTCCGGAGCATCCATGACCAGGTTCTTGCTCACCGGCTTCTCGTCCGGCAGGACTAATTTGCCGACACCGGTCCCGGCGTAATCCGCAAAATTATACGGAGTCACAGTAGCCACGCCCGGAAAATTATACGGCGTGTTCCAGATGTCCTGACGGTTTTTGTTCCGGATGATGAATTTGACGGCGGCAACGGTGATAATACCGACTGCCGCGAGAACGACACCCGCGATCACTGCGCGGATTACTGATGTTTTGATAGACTTTTGATTTGTTTTCATAGAAATCCCCCCTGATTACTATGATGCACGAGAAAGCATTATTTTTTCACGAAATTGAAAAAAATAGCGGAGCGCGCAGAGCCGTTCCCTGAACCGCAGTCTGTCTTCGCTCCGCAGATGATCGTTATGTAATTGTTGCTGCTCCAAAGCAAGCTACGTAAGATATATTACTGCTCCGCAGCAAGCTCCGCGAGATACTGTTCGACGTGGTAAACCGCGTTCGCCCCGTCTGCCGCCGCCGTCACGATCTGGCGAAGATCCTTCGTGCGCACATCGCCCGCCGCATAGATGCCGGGCACCTTCGTCGCACAGTCTTCCCCCGCAAGGAAGTATCCCGAGGCATCGCACGGGATGATGTCCTGCCAGCCGAGGTTCACCGGGTTCGTACCGACCGCCACAAACACGCCGTCCGCCGGAACGATCTTAAGCTCGCCGGTGCGAACGTTCGTGAGCGCCACGCCCGTGACACTGTCCTCGCCCCGGATCTCCGAGACGACACAGTCATATGCGATCTCGATGTTCGGCGTCTTGCGAAGCGCCGTCACCAGCGTCTTCGACGCACGGAACGAGTCGCGGCGATGCACGATCGTCACCTTCTTGCAGCCGCGCGCAAGGAAGATGGCATCCTCCACGGCCGTGTTGCCGCCGCCGACAACAACCACCTCGCGTCCGCGGAAGAACGCACCGTCGCACGTCGCGCAGTACGACACACCCATGCCGGCAAATTCCTCCTCGCCCGCGCAGCCGAGCCGTCTCGGCGTCGCGCCGGTCGCAATGATGATCGTCTTCGTCTCGATCGGGTCGTCCGAATCCAGCTTGATCCGGAAACCGCCGTCAATCTTCTCAAGCTCCGTCACTTCGGCCATGCGGATCTCCGCGCCGCAGTGCTTCGCATGATTCTCAAATTTCTCCGCGAGATCGAAGCCGCTGATCTCGGGAAGTCCGGGATAGTTGTCAACATCCGACGTGTTCAACACCTGACCGCCGCTGACACCCTTCTCCAAAACAACAAACGACAACTCCGCACGCGCCGCATAGATGGCAGCCGCCATTCCGGCCGGGCCGGAGCCGATGATAACCAGATCGTACATACCGGTTCTCCTCCTCATTTTCCGTGAAACTGTTCCGAATATCGCACAAACAAATTACATGTAAATTTCCGTCAAAACAACAAGCGTGACCAGAATGACCAGCGCCAGCACAAGCGGTGCCGTCACAAGATCCGCAAGCGCGCGAAGCTTTCCCTTTTCGCGAAGCTCCGCCTTAAGTTTCTCCGCCGTGCCGCAGCGGATTGCCAGCACGCACATCAACCGGTACGCGACATAGCCGCCGATCAACCCGAGAATCCCGTACGGCAGCAGGTCCGGCCAGCCGAGGTTCTCCGCCTGCGCCTCCGACTCCGCGAACATCTTCGCGAGCTCCCCGCCGCTGCTCTTTACGTAGTTCATCAGGTACACCAAAGCAACCGAGGTCCCGTTGACCAGAAAATGCATGATCATCGAGGACACGGTCGACTCCGTGATCTCGTCGATCAACGCGAAGACAAATCCCATCAAAAGCGCGTACATCATCTGGTTGAGATTTCCGTGCATCAATCCGAAAATCAGGCCTGACATCAACGCTCCCATCCAGATCGAGCGTCTGCGGTACCCGCCGTACAGCATACCGCGGTACACAAGCTCCTCGCAGATTGCCGGCAACAGCGCGATCACCAGCATCGCCACCCAAAACGGCTGGTTCGAAATCTGACCGACGATCTCCTCGCCCGCAACATAGTTCGTGATCATCTGCGAAAACAGATTGACAAACGTTAAAAGCGGCGACAGGAAGATCATCGTGACGATCACGAGGATCACCGTGGACGCCGAAATCTTCCGGATCCGCAGTTCCTCCGTGAGGATATTCCCCTGACCGCCCTTCCGGCTTAAGATGATCCACACGACAGTCGGCAGCGCCACAAACAGCTGTATGATCAGAATCTTGAGCGCATAGCTGCTCACAAACGACGCAAAGATGCTGCCGCCCAGCAGATACGTCCCGAGCGTCAACAGCAACAGCCAGTTGGAAGTCAGGACATTCAATTTCCCTCTCTCGATCATCGTCAGCTCCCCCTTGGTCGCAACACTGCCTCGGAACCCTGCCGGAAAATGATACCACATTTTCCGCGTTTTGACAATGTTTTGCGGCAAGATTGGGCTCCCGGCAAAGAATCTCTTCCTCTTTCGCGGCGCTCGTGCTATACTGTAGGCAAATCGGGGCACGGCCCCGCCCGCGCGGCTTTTCGCGCACTACCGAACGAACGGAGGAACCTTTTATGATACTTTTGGGACGTACACAGCAATTGAAAGTCGATTCGCTTCAGCCGCACGGCGCTTATCTCGTGGCCGCTGACGCGGGCGAGGCTGCAGCCGTCGTGAGCGATGGCGGCGCTTCCGGGACTTCCGATTCCACGCCCGTTATTGATGCCGATCGCATTTTACTTCCGCAAAACCAGCTCTCCGGCGAAGCCGTCGGCGACCTGGTCACGGTTTTTGTCTACAAGGATTCCGAGGATCGCCCCATCGCAACCAAGCTTCTGCCCAAGGCGGAGCTCGGCCGCGTCGCCGCCCTTACGGTGACGCAGATCAACCGCGTCGGCGCCTTCCTCGACTGGGGCCTTCCCAAGGACCTTCTTCTGCCGTACCGCGAGCAGACCAAGCCCGTCGGCGAGGGTGACGAGGTGCTCGTCGCCGTCTATGCCGACAAGAGCGGCCGCCTCTGCGCGACCATGAAGCTCTACCCCTACCTTCGCACCGACTCCCCGTACCACAAGGACGACCGTGTCACCGGCCGCGTGTACGAGACAAGCAACAACTTCGGTGCCTTCGTGGCGGTGGACGACCTCTACTCCGGCCTGATTCCGAAGAAGGACCTCTTCTACCCGCTCGCTCCGATGCAGTCCGTCGAGGCCCGCATCGCCTCCGTCCTTCCCGACGGCAAATTAACCCTCACCCTGCGTGAGAAGGCTCACGTCCAGATGGAGGGCGACGCGGCGCTCGTTCTGTCCGCACTTCGCTCCGCCGGCGGCTTCCTGCCATACCACGACAAGAGCAGCGCCGAGGACATCAAGGCCCGCTTCAGTCTCGGCAAAAACGCCTTCAAGCGCGCCATCGGACACCTCTACCGCGATCGCCTCATCACGATCGATGAGGACGGCATCCGCCTCGTGGACCGCTAAGCCGGTTCGCGCAACCAAAAGAGGAGCACGCATATGCTTCGAAAGATCAAAACAGTCGTAAAATTCACCCTGCTCCTCGCGTGTCTTCTGCTCCTAAGCGGCTGCGAGGACGACATCGATGCGCTCAACCCTCTCTCCGACGAGGAGGTCATCTCCTACGTCTGCAGCGAGATTCAAAAGGAGTTCGGCGACGAGGTAACCGCGACGATCACCTCCAAGACCGACCTCGAGGTAGCCACAGACTGGTTTGACGGTCCCATTAACTATGCGCGCGTAAAAAACGGTCACAAATACGAGCTCGAGATTCGGAGAAAAGACGGCATCGGCACGACCGCGTCCGCATGGTATGTCGACGGCTATGTAAACCACAGCGAGAATGACAACACGTGCCAGCCGGAGCTTCGGCACAACTACGAGAGCACCGGCGTCTTCGGCGTGATCCAGGGCGAGATGGAAACGGAACTCAGGCCGCGCTTTGGCAACTACCGCATCTACCGCAGCCTCCCCGACAACAAGACATGCCGGTATAACATTTTTCTTCAATCCGCCGAAGCAGAGAAAATTGCTGAGGTCATTACGCGTTTGCGCGAGATTCTTTCCTCCCGCCGCGATAAGTACGCAACCAGCTTCAACATCTACATCTACAAGGACGAAGCAGGGTATCGGGACGTTGATTTTTCGGCGCTTGATCGTAAGCCGATCACCGATGACGGCCGGGTCACCATCGCGGATTACACGAAGGCGACTATCACCCGCAGCTCCATGGGCAGCGGCTTCAACATCGACTTTTTCAACTCCGATGGCAGGCTTTCGGCCGTCACGCCGGAGGAATATATCGACCCAGGCCAATTCGACAACATCGTGTTCTGGTACCATTGGCACCTCGATTCCGTAAAATACGACGGCATCCTCGTAGTATACGGAATCCGTAAAAAGTGACACCAAAGAAGGGCGACATCTTGTCGCCCTTCTTTGTTTACACATAACCGCTTCCGATGCAGATTGAGGCGACCATGATGTGCTCCGCGCCGGTCGTTTTTAGAACTCGCGAACACGCCTCCAGAGTACTGCCCGTCGTGTAGATATCGTCGACCAGAAGGACTCTGCGGGGCGTCTTTTTTTGTGCCGAAAGCCTCTTTGACTGCGGCCCGGGTTCCATGGCGCGCATGAGATTGCGGATGCGCTCGTGGTTGCTCAGCTCCTTCTGCGGCGCAGTAAATCGGTTGCGGCGAAGGTAGTTCGCGTACAGCGGAAGGTCGAGCCGATCCGCGAGCTCGCGGGCGATGACCTCAGCCTGGTTGTAGCCGCGGATGCGAAGCTTTCGCCCGTGGATCGGCACCGGAACGACCGCGTCCGCGCGGAAGTCGCGCAGCTTGGCACCCTGCATCAGAATCAGTTCCTCTGCGTACCACTCGGCGTACTCCTCGCGGCCGTGAAACTTAAAGCGCATCATGGATTCGCGGATCTCGTCCTCGTAAACGTAGGCCGAGACACCGCGCTCGAAAGAGCATTCCCTTCCCGCGCAGTCGAAGCAAAATTCAACCGACTCATCCGGTACCGGCTTCCCGCAGCGGATGCACGTCACCTCACCGACAGGCGCTAACAGCCGCCGGCAAGCGGGATGACAGACGGGCTCTCCGACCGGGCGCAGATCGTCGCAGACCGGACAGCGCGGAGGGTATAAAAAGTCCAGTAACCCCATAGTATAATCCTCGAAAAATGTTTGAAAACAGACCGTGGAGCGAAGCTCCGAAACGTGCGAAGATGCGGCGCAGAGCCGCAAAAGAGTGCACAAAAAAGTGCGAGAAAAATGCAAGAAAAAAGTTCAAGAGAATCACGGCCGCAGCGGTTATCACTGCGGCCGTTGATCTTTGCCTAAATCAGTACGATACCTTAGCGGAACGTCGCCTCGGGATACTCGCCTGCGGCGATACGCTCGCGGATACAGCGCATGAAGATTTCCTTGTCCTCGGCGTAGGTCACGCCAAACCAGCGGTCGGACGTCGGAAGGACAGCGACCCTGGCGTCACCTCGGTCGATCATCGAACCGACAACGGACGGAAGCAGGAACTCCGACTTCAGCGGATCTGCGACGGCGTCGGTGTCGAGGAAGTCGCGGAAATAGCTCTCCAGCGCGGGAAGGAAATCCGGCGTGAAGCCCCAGAAATTCATCGATACGGGCAGGTCCGGCGTGAACGTCTGCGGGGTGCCGTCGGCACTGCGGCCGAGAACGACGTCACCGTCGCGGCGAAGGTCAAACATCTCCTCCACCTCGGTAAGGCTGCCGTTTTCCACCTTGCAGACTCCGCGGGTAACCTTGCCGTTGTCACTCAAGGTATTGCCGAGCACGAAGCCGGCCATACAGAACTGTCCCTTGCTGTCCGCGGGAAGCGAAGCAAGATAGTCATGAACGACGCGGAACGATTCCTTGCCGTAGAAGTCGTCGGCGTTGATTACCAGGAACGGATCGTTGATCGCGCCGAGGCACGAAAGGATCGCGTGGCCCGTTCCCCACGGCTTGCCGCGGCCGTCCGGTACCGAGTAGCCCTCCGGGATGTTCGTGAGCTCCTGGTATACGTACGATACCGGGATGTAACGCTCGATGCGGTTTCCGATCGCGAGGCGGAACGCCTCCTCAAGATCGCGGCGGATGATAAATACCACCTTGTCAAAGCCGGCTTCCTTCGCCGCGTAGATCGAGTAGTCCATGATGATCTCGCCGCTCGGGCCGACCTCTGCCAGCTGCTTGATACCGCTGCCGAAGCGGCTGCCCATGCCTGCTGCCATGATAACCAATGTTGTGCTCATTTTCCGTTTCCTCTCATTTCTGCCCTGCGGCTTCCGCGTCGTGCGGGCCGCTCTACGGCATGTCTTTTGTCTCCCGGATGCATCTGCGCAAACCGGTGTATCGCTTGAATTCTTCATTGTTTGCCACCATCTGCCGAACCGTCTCCGCATCGCCTAAGATTGTCGCGCAGCGCACCGCACGCGTCACGCCCGTATAGAGAAGGTTTCGGCTCATCAATGCCCTCGGACCGCTCAGAAGCGGCATGACAACAGCCGGGTACTCACTGCCCTGCGACTTGTGGATCGTGAGCGCGTACGCATGCTCCAGATCGTCGATCTCGCGGTCCGCGTACGTCACGCGGTAGCGGTGATCGAAGAGGACCGACATGGTCCGGAACTCCTGCGAGAGGCTCTCGATCACGCCGATGTCGCCGTTGAAGACGCCGGTGTCCGTCTTCCCGATCGGGTAGCCGTCCTCCGACACCTCGACGCGCTCAAGCATGTAGTTGTTGCGCGTCTGCATGACTTTGTCGCCCTCGCGGAACATGACATCGCCGTACACCCACTCCTCCTTCTCGCGGGAGGCGGGGTTTAGCACGTCCTGCAGCAGGCGGTTTAAGCTCTCCACACCGAGGTCGCCCTTGCGCATCGGCGTCAGCACCTGGATGTCGAACGGCGACGCGTCCACGTACTTCGGCAGGCTCTCGCGCACCAGCTTCGTAAGCGACGTGCGGATCTCGCGCGCATTCCGCCGCGCAAGGAAGAAAAAGTCTTTGCTCTTGTTATCGAGCACCGGCTGCTCGCCGCGGTTGATGCGGTGGGCATTTAACACGATGTCGCTCGCCTCCTCCTGGCGGAAGATCTTCGTCAGGCACACAGAGGAAAATGCACCGCTGCCGAGAATGTCCCGGAGCACGTTGCCCGGTCCCACGCTCGGAAGCTGGTTGGCGTCGCCGACGATGATGATCGTCGTCATTCCCGGCGAGATCGCCTTTAGAAGCGAATTCATCAAAAACATGTCGACCATGGACGCCTCGTCGATGATGACAACCTCCGCCTCGAGCGGGTTGCCCTCGTCGCGGTTGAAGAGCCCGCGGCCGTCCTCGCGCTGCGCCTCCGACGGGATCCCGCGGCACTCCAAAAGCCGGTGGATCGTCATCGCCTCGCGCCCTGTCGTCTCCGTCATGCGCTTCGCCGCGCGTCCGGTCGGCGCCGCTAAAAGGCAGCTTCGCCCGAGTCGCTCGAGCACATGTAAAATAGCATTGATCGTCGTTGTCTTGCCGGTGCCGGGGCCGCCCGTAAGGACGAACACGCCGTGCCCCACGGCCTCGCGAACCGCGCGCTGCTGGTCGACGTCCAGGAAAGCCTCCGAACCCGAGAGCGCGGCGTCGATCGCCTGCTCGGTCGCAACCGAATTGCCGGCAAATCCCTCATCGATGTCCGCGAGCATCCTCGCGATGTGCAGCTCCACCTCGCGGCTCATGCTGAGGTAGACATACCGCACGGGGTTGCCCTCCTCGTCGTCCTCCGTCACCGTCCGGACCTTTTTGTCCGCGACGGCGTTTCGCAGGATCCGGTCAAACATGTCCGAATCAAGGTTCTCGATATATTCCTGCATGTGCGTCAACAGCGACTTCTCCGGGAAACACGAATGCCCGAATGTGAGTGCATTCCGAAGCACATACAGCATACAAGCGGTATTGCGGTAGTCCGAGTCGGCAAAACCGCCCATGCGCTGTGCGATCGCGTCCGCCGTCATGAAGCCGACGCGGTTGATGTCCTCCGCAAGGCGGTAGGGGTTGGTCTGCAGGACGGCGATTGTATTTTCCCCGTAGCGGTCGATGATGCGCAGGGCAAGCGACAGCGAAATGCCGTACTGCTGCAGGTACATGACCGTGTTGCGGATGGTCTGCTTCTCGACGAACCGGTCGTGAATCTCCTGCGCCTTCTTCGCGCTGATGCCGCTGATGTCGGCGAGCCGCTCGTGCTGCTTCTCGATCACGTAGAAGCTCTCCTCATGAAAGCGGTCGATGATCTTCACCGCGGTCGCGATGCCGATTCCCTTGATGGCCCCCGAGCCGAGATACCGGAGCATCTCATCCTCGGCGGCGGGGATCACGGACTCGAACCCCGTGACCGAGAACTGGCTGCCGTACAGCGAATGGACGGAAAATTCACCCGTCACCCGGATGTCTTCCCCCTCATCAATAACGGGGAAGGTCCCTACACACGTAAGCTCTTCCCCGGTACCCTTCACTTCGAGAGTCAGCACAGTATAGCCGGTCTCCGGACTGTGAAACGTGATCCGCTTCACATAACCTTCCCTCTGTTCCATATCTGCCTCTGTCTATCTGCTCTGTCCATGCGGCAAATGCCGCGTCAAACCGTTGTCAGCCCTTATCTGGGGCGGTTCTTGCCTCCGGTCATCTCGATGTACTTGCCGGTGCCCATGGCAACGCAGCGCATCGGATTCTCCGCCGTCATCGTGTGGATGCCGGTCTTCTCCTCGATCAGATCCTCCAGGCCGTACAAAAGCGCACCGCCGCCGGTTAAGACAATACCGCGGTTCGCGATGTCCGCAGCAAGCTCCGGAGGGGTCATCTCCAGCGCGTCGTGGATCGCATTGATGATCTGCGCCGTCGGCTCGCGAAGCGCTTCCTCCGTCTCCTCGGACGTCAGCGAGATGGTCTTCGGAAGACCGGTTACGAGGTTGCGTCCGCGCACTTCCATCGAGAGTGTCTCGGGTCTTGCGTAGCATGCGCCGATCTTGATCTTGATCTCCTCGGCCGTGCGCTCACCGATCATGAGATTGTGCTTCTTGCGCATGTAACGAACGATCGCCTCATCGAAATCGTCGCCGGCCACCTTCACGGACTGGCTCACCACGGCGCCGCCCAAAGACGTCACAGCGATGTCGGTCGTGCCGCCGCCGATGTCCACAACCATGTTTCCGCACGGCTTGCTGATGTCGATGCCCGCACCGATGGCAGCCGCAATCGGCTCCTCGATGACGCGGACCGAGCGGGCGCCCGCCTCGTAGGTGGCGTCCTCAACCGCACGCTTCTCAACCTCCGTCGCGCTGCTGGGTACGCAGACGCACACGGTCGGCTTGCGGAATCTTCTTCTGCCGATGGACTTTTGAATAAAATACTTGATCATCCGCTCCGTGACGGAATAGTCCGAGATCACGCCCTGCCGAAGCGGCCGGACGGCAATGATGTTGCCCGGCGTACGGCCGAGCATCTGACGAGCCTCCTCACCGATCGCCTTGATACGCGAGGTGTCGCGGCTGTAGGCAACGACCGACGGCTCCTCGAGCACGACGCCCTTGCCCTTGATGTAGATGAGCACATTTGCGGTGCCCAAGTCAATTCCGAGTTCTGTATGTAATCCAAACATTGGCATTCATCCTTTTTGAAAATGCAAAGTCTCTCCCGCGGCAGCCGCGCAGTCAGGCGCGCGGATGCACAGAGTAAGTATATCATACTGCGCGCTTCTTTTCAACTGCGGGAGTTGCGCGCATCCTGCCGAAAATCCACCCCCGGTTTTTGGTACATTTTCCGCATTTTCGGGGCTGTCCGCACCGCGTCAAAATACAACGAAAAAGAGCCCCGCGCCGCGGAGCTCTCCTCTCTCATCTCGTGTTCAATTCGTCAAATTACAGAGCCTGAACGTTGATAGCTCTGAGCTTTCTGGAATCCTTGGGATCCTGCTCGGTCTCGAAGGAAACCTTCTGGCCTTCCTCGAGCGTCTTGTAACCGTCAGCCTGGATAGCGGAGAAATGTACGAAAACGTCCTCGCCGCCTTCCTCGTTGCTGATGAAACCATAGCCCTTCTGAGCATTGAACCACTTAACTGTACCAGTCATGAACCAGTACCTCCTTAAAAATTATACGCATCATCCGGTTGTT
>JAFZWG010000055.1 GCA_017617395.1 Lachnospiraceae bacterium | reverse complement strand
TTGTCACCTGCCCAAAAGGTGACAACCGGGGACTGTCCCTCTGTCATCTCATTCCGCAACTAATACGCGCCGCGGTAGTACTCAAGCTCGTTGTTCAGCGTGTCGATCGCCATCTTCTTCAGCTCGTCGCTGTAACTGCCGACGCCGACCTCCGCCTTGAACTTCTCTACGACTTCGTCCGCCTCGTTGTACATGCCGATGTGCCTGTACGAAAGCACCTTGAAGAAGGTGTTGCGCGCACGCTCCTTGAGATATGTCTTCATATCGATGGACTGCTCTCTTGCGGCAAATGCCTTGAGAATTCCCTCGCACCACTCGCACACGCGGACGGCATCCTCCGTTCTCTCGAACCAGCCGTACTTGAGCGCCATCTGGTTCAAATGGTTGGCCACCTCGTAGAACAGAAGGCCGGTGTTCTTGTCGACGACGCCCTTCATCTTCTCAAAGCCGCCCTCGAAAAATGCAACCTCCATCTCCATATTTTCCTTGTTCCGGCTCGACTCGAAACTCGGCAGGACGTTGATGTGGTCCTTCGCCTTCTCAAAATCCTTCTCGTGGATGTAGATCCATGCAATCGCGTGGTGGATCTTCTCGGCGAGCGTGCGGTCGTTCGTGTGGCTGATCACGTACGTGCCCTTGCGGATTGCGTCCTTGTAAATCTTGCGCACGTCGTCCAGTCTGTCCTGAAGACGCCCTTCCACCTTCTTGTCAACATACATGCTCAGGGATGCCGCATGCTTCAAATACTCCTTCACAATCTCGTAGTTGCCCGGATTTACATTGGTCTCCGAGGTGAGATACTCGCAGATTCGCAGCTCGCTGCCCGCGCGGTCCTTCTCGTCGCGCATTCCGGCGATGGTTGCGAGGATGCGCTGCGTGGCCTCTTCATTTTCCGCAATCATGTTGTAACCGAGGAGCGCGTCGGTGCTGACTCCGAGGGTCTGTGCCAGCGGCACGATCATCGACACGTCGGGCAGACCGACCTCGGACTCCCATTTGCTCACGGCCTGCGGCGTTACGCCGAGCAGGTCCGCCAGCTCCTCCTGCGTGAACCCCTTGCTCTTTCTGAATGCTCTTATGTTGCTTCCCAAATTCGTATTCATATTCGTTCCTCCGATCAATAGTTCGGTACCGTGGCTTTATCATACAACCAAAGCCCGCGAAACGCAAACAACGCGGCGTTGAAAAAAACTCAACAGATGACAACTGGGGACTGTCCCTCTGTCATCGAAATTTCCCTGTTGACAAAAACAATACCTCGTGTTACGATGTATTCCACGAAGGGAGGTATGGTATGGATGCTCAATTGAAACGCGGCCTGCTGGACATCTGCGTGCTGGCGGCCATCAAGGACGAAGACTCCTACGGCTACAAGATCATCAAGGACCTGAAGCCGTACGCGGAACTGTCCGAGTCAACCCTGTATACGATCTTAAAGCGCCTGGAAGCAGCATCGATGCTGACGGTCCGGACGGCGGAGCACGACGGCCGCCTTCGCAAATACTACCATATCACCGATGTGGGGCACAGGCGGTTGGAGGAATTCCGGGAAGAGTGGAAAGAAGTCATGAAGATTTATCGATTTGTAGCCAAGGAGGAAAATGACAATGAGTAAGCAAGAGTTTCTCGAGCAGCTCCGAAAGAGCCTGTCAGGCTTTCCAAAAGGGGAAGTGGAGGAACGACTTTCATTTTACGAGGAGATGATCGACGACCGGATCGAGGAGGGGCTCTCGGAAGAGGAAGCCATCGCGGCGGTCGGGCCGGTCAACACGATCGTGCTGCAGGCGGTGGAGGAAACGCCGCTCAAGACACTGGTGAAGGAGCGCGTCATGCCGAAACGGCGGCTGGCCGTGTGGGAGATCATCCTGCTCGTGCTGGGATCGCCGATCTGGCTGTCGCTCATCATCGCGGGCGCGGCGGTTTTATTCTCGCTCTACGCGGTGCTGTGGTCGCTCGTGATCACGTTCTGGGCGGTGTTCGTCTCGTTCGTCGCAGGGGCATTTGGCGGCATTGCGGCAGGGATTTTCCTCTGCGCACGGGGAGATGTCACACAGGGACTTTTGTTCGTAAGCGCCGGCCTCGTCCTGTGCGGCCTTTCGATCTACACGTTCTACCTGTGCAAGGCGGCGACGAAGGGGCTGGTTGGCTGCTCTGCCAAGCTGGCAATCGGTGTTAAGAATCTGTTCCGCAGAAAGGGGGAGGCATAATGCGCGAGAGTACGAAAATTCTGCTGGCAATCGCCACGTTTCTACTGGCTGCCGGCATGATTCTGTTTGTTGTGGTGATGACACTCAACCACTGGGATTTCAAGGGTCTGATCACCGTGAACTGCAACGAGGAAACCCACACGGTGACGGAGGATTTTACGAATATAACGGTCAACGCGGAGTCCGCGGACGTCGAGTTCCGTCTCTCGGATGACGGCACCTGCAAGGTCCTGTGCAAACTCCCCGAGAAGAGCACGCACACGGTTGCGGTAGAGGACGGCACGCTGAAGATCGGTTTCACGGACGAGACAAAGTGGTACGACTACATCGGTTTCACGAACACCACCTCCGATTTCATCGTCTACCTTCCGAAGAAGGCGTACCGCAATTACACCTCGGAGAGCCAATCCGGCGACGTCGAAATCTCGAAGGATCTTACGTTTGAGAGCGTCAAGATCCAAACCAAGAGCGGTGACGTCAGTCTCGACGGCGTTACTGCGAGGTTACTTCGGATCGACACGTCTTCGGGCGATGTGGATCTTGCGCGTGTTGCCGTTACCGAAGAAGCCTTGATCAACACAAGCTCCGGCGACGTGACATGCGAGTTTCTCGGACCGGTTCGCTGCAGCGCGAAGAGCAAATCCGGTGACATCAATGTTCCGGACAACAGCGCCCCGGGCGCGGAAAATGAAGTCGTGTGCGACATCCGGACACGCTCCGGCGACATCCGGATCACGACCTCCGACGCGCCGACGCCGACACCCACGGAGGCTCCCGCAACGCCCTCGCCCACGGAGGCTGCAACCGGCCTGACGGTTCGCTATCTGATGAGCAATCCGGAAGCGAACACGGCACCCTTTGCAGCCAACCTGATCAACCCTCTGGTGATACCGGCAGATGCCACGCTCAAGGTGACCGTAAAGCGCACCGGCGAGGAGACCGCATATCTGAACGGCGCAACCGTCGGAGGAATCAGCTTTGACAGCGAGACCCCCGACGAAAAATACCTCTTCACCCTCGACCATTCTCCCAAAGTCGGCGAGACAATTACGTTCGACTTCCCTGTCAGCGACATTGTCAGCTCCGCCGAAGCGGTGGATTGCAAGAAGCTGTTTGTGATCGTCACGGACAACATCGGTTACACGCTCGTCGGAGTCGATGTCGAGTACGCTCAATAACCCCAAATTTCCATAACCAAAGACGGCGCCCGCACCATGCGGACGCCGTTTTTCGTCAGTCTTCCATCATCTTGTCAAATTCAAGCATAAACCGCTCCGACGCCACCTCGCGCAGACGATCGGCCGTACAGCGCAGGCTGTCAACCGCCGTCGGCCCGCAGTCATCGTACACCGAGGAATCCTTGACATGCTCGATGAAGGAGATATTCTCAAGCGTGTAGACCGGATCGGCGTCGAACCCGCGTGCGATGCGCACCGCCTCCGCCAGATTCTTTCGCGACTCCGTTTTCTTTCCCACGAGATCATACGCGCACGCCAGCGTCAAATGCTGCAAACCGATAATCTTGTCGATGTACGCACGCTTCTTCGGGTCCTCCTTGAGGCTCGTGAGGTAGTTGATCCCCCACCGGGCGAGCCGGATTGCCTTCTCGTGCTCCTTCGTGTGGAAGTAGTACGTCATTTGCGCCGAGATCACCGTCACCGTGTCGGACATTCCGTTCAGAAACGCCTTAGTGATGTAGGGGCTGCCCTCGCGGTCGCGCTTCTCGTCCTCGATCAGAATTTTCCCGATGATCGAGTCGTTGATGCCGCAGACGTTGTTGTTCTTAAACTCCTCCACCGCGCGCCCGAAGTCCTTCAGCTGGGCATAGCACATCGCAATCTCGTTGCGAAGAAGCACCTCGTTGATCTCGGGGTCTTTATTTTGCGGCAAAAGCTCGATGGCGTGGCGGTACATCTCGATCGCCATCGTCAGCCGCTCCTTCTTGCGGTATGCCGTGCCCGCCCTGCTGTAGCAGGCGGCGGCCCCCAGCACAATCGAAAAATGATTCGGAAACCGCCTCAGCGCCCGGTCATACTCCTCGCACACTTCAAGCACCGTCTGATACTTTAAAAGATTCTCGATCCGCTCCGCCTCCGTGTCCGCGTCGCCTCCCTTTAAGGAAAATCCGATCAGCGCATCCACTGAGACCCGAAAGACTTCGGCCAATCCTGTGAGAAACATAATTTCCGGCTCAGACGCTCCTCGCTCCCACTTCGAAACAGTACCGAGCGTGACCCCGAGCCTCTCCGCAAGCTGCTCCTGAGTAATTCCCATACGCTTGCGGGCATCGCGGATATTTTCCGCCAGATAGTTCTCCATACATTTCCTCCGACACGAATCGGCTCGCGACTCATTACTGCAACAGCATCCCGATTCATTTTCGTAATTGTTACACTCTGCATCATAATTGCCTCCTTCTCGCTGTAAATCCCACACACAGCTGCTGTTTCTTTCTGCAATCATGATAGCGCATTCCTGCGGTTGATTGAACACCCTATTCGTATAGTTTGTCAAATAGTTTTTCTACGTTTCGTAGAATTTGCTATCCGGGGTTGGATTGCTCAACCGAAAAAAGGTGACAAAAGAACTGTCCCCTTGTCACCTCTTGACAAGGTTGGTTTATCGTGATAAACTAAACGCGTGGGGTTTATTGCTATAAACCAAGGCAGGAGCCTGCAAGGAGGTACATAGTTATGATGGACATCGAAATCGGGGCAGTTTCGGAGCGGTTTGCCGATCTGGTGTGGGCGAACGAGCCGATTGCGTCCGGCGAGCTGGTCAAGGTATGCGAGCGCGAGCTCAGCTGGAAGAAGCCGACGACCTACACGGTGCTGCGCAAGCTCTGCGAGAAGGGGCTGTTTCAAAACGTGGACGGCATCGTGAGCTCGCGGGTGTCGCGGGAAGCATTTTACGCGGCGAAGAGCGAGCAGATCATCGAGGATTCGTACCGCGGATCGCTGCCGGCATTTGTCGCGGCGTTCATGTCGCGCAAGAGCCTGTCCGACGCGGAGGTTGCGGAGCTCGAGCGCATGATCGACGCGTACCGAAAGGGGGAGTAACATGACAGCCGTATTCTTACGAATTCTGAACCTGGGAATCGCCGCGGGCTGGCTGATTCTCGCCGTGATCGCGGCGCGACTGCTGCTGCGCAAAGCGCCGAAGCGGCTCGTGTGCGCCCTGTGGATTCTGGTCGCGGTGCGACTGCTCTGCCCGGTCCGGCTGGAGAGCTCCTTAAGCCTCCTGCCCGCCGCCGACCCGGTCACCGTCACGCAGGAGTCCGCTCCCGCGAAAAATGCACCCGGCTCCGACGCTGCATTTTCCGATGGCCTTCCGGGCGTCTGCCCGGTCTCCCCGGAAAATGAACCTGCAACCGTAACCGTCGGTACCCCGCAAGGCACCGACCCGGCGCAATCGCAGCAGACACAACCGGTTGCGCAGCCGATCGACAACAGCGCGCAAATCATCGCGGGGTCCAAAGAGGCTGCGAATTCCGACAGCCCCGCGAAATCCAAAGCATCCCTCCTTCAGGCGACGCTTTCGCCCCGCGCGAGCCGCATCGCCGCTGCGGTGTGGATGGCGGGCGCGGTTTTGATTCTGGGATTTGCCGTCGTAAGCTACCTGCGGATTCGAAGGACCGTCGCGGCATCGATCGCCGTCGGCGACCGGCTCTACGCCTGCGACGACATCTCCTCGCCGTTCATTCTGGGCATCGTACGACCGCGCATCTACGTGCCTTCCGCGGTCAAGGGCGAGGCGCTTGTGCATGTAGTCTCGCATGAGAGCGCGCACCTTAAGCGCCGCGACCATTGGTGGAAGCCGCTCGGGTATCTTCTGCTTGCGGTCTACTGGTTCAACCCTTTGTGCTGGCTTGCGTACGCACTGCTGTGCCGCGACATCGAGCTGGCGTGCGACGAGAGCGTCATCCTCGCGATGAACCGGGGCGACATCGCCGCTTACTCACAGACGCTTTTGGATTTCAACCGGCCGCGCCGCACCGTGGCGGTCTGCCCGCTTGCATTTGGCATGGTCGGCGTGAAGCGCCGCGTAAAGAGCATTTTGAACTACAAAAAGCCGCCGTTTTGGATCATCCTCGCGGCCGTTGTCATCGGAATCATCCTCGCGGTTTGCTTCATAACAAGCCCGAAGAAGGGCTCGAACAGCGACGCCGCTCCGACGCCGACCGTTACCGCAACACCGACGCCGGGCGAGGCGACGAGCCCGACCCCGCGGATCACAGGAGAGATTATGAACGTGGAAATCAATACCTTCATCTGCCAGATCACGCAGATCGGCGCGGGCTCCTTTAAGGTCGCACCTTCGTGGATGGAAAGCCAAATGACCCGGTTCTACCAAATTGAGATTCCGAACGAATGGCTCCCCTCCTCGCCGAAGCCGATTGTCGGCAGCTGGCTGGAGATCGGGTTCGACGGACGCGTGGAAAATTCATACCCGTCACGGCTTGTGAACATCTCGTCGGTTCGGCTGTATCTCACGCCGGTAAGACCGGTTGTCTCAATCGAGGAACTGCGCAAGAATAACCCCGACCTCTTCTCGATGGATGCGAGCAAGGGCTTTACGGTCGCCGTGTGGCAGCTGTCAGCGGGTTCCTACAGCTGCGCCCTGTTCTCCGGCAAAAACGTCGACAGCCGAAGCCTGATGGACGGGATTCTGTCGATGCGAAGCGCCGGCGGTTATGACCTCGCAACCATGCGCGCGATCCTGCAGTCTTATCACGTGACAAAAGAGCAGGTTGTCATTCAACATACGGGCAATCCTCTCTCGAGTTACGCCGGTCCGTTCAACGATGACAATTATGCATACGTGGAGTCGATGCTCTTCGGCGCTGCCGGAATCCACAGTTTCATGGCTCATGCCGGGTGGGTCGACGACAGCGGCGACCGTTTGTATCCGCTGTATCGCACGGCCGTCAACTATGACGAGTACGTCGCTTCGCTGCCGTTAAGCCACGCATACCCGATGCGGCCGCTCTTCCGGATCGATTCCCAGCGGGAACTGGATGCATTTTGCGACAAGGCGCTGGGCGTCGGGCTGAGAGTCTCCGACGGATATGACGATGAGCCCTCCCTCCTTCAGGCGATCGCCGAGAACGGTTTCGCCGGCGATTTCTACGACGATTATTCGCTTCTGATCACCTACGTAACCTCCGGTTCGATCCCGAGAATCTTCGACGTGGAATGCATTCTTCTGGACGATGACAGCCTTTGCATGCGAATCGCCCGCACCGACAAATACGGCGATTTTGGCAGCAGTGCAATGGGCGGCTGGTACGTCGTTGCCGCCGTGCCGAAATCCTACCTCGCCGGCCGCACCACGATTACCGCCGACTACGACATCATGAAGAAGTGACGTGACAAATGAACTGTCCCCTTGTCACCTTCCCCGCGGTATGGTATAATTTCCTTTGGCGTTCATGCGCCACAACACATGTTCAACAAAGGAGTTTACACTTATGGAACGTAGAGTCGGAACTGTATCCAGAGGCATCCGTTGCGGCATCATCCGCGAGGGAGACAATCTTGTCGACATCGCGGTTGACAGCGTGCTCGGCGCGGCCGAGAGCGAGGGATTTGCGCTTCGCGACCGCGACGTGATCGCACTCACCGAGTCCATCGTCGCAAGAGCGCAGGGCAACTATGTGAGCGTTGACGATATTGCGGCGGATGTGAAAGCCAAGCTCGGCGGCGGCACGGTCGGCGTAATCTTCCCGATCCTCTCCCGCAACCGCTTCGCCATCGTGCTTCGCGGCATCGCGAAGGGATGCAGAAAGATTGTCCTCATGCTCAGCTACCCGAGCGATGAGGTCGGCAACGCGCTGGTCACGCTTGACCAGATCGACGAAGCTGGCGTCAATCCCTACTCCGACGTGCTGGATCTCGCCAAATACCGCGAGCTCTTCGGCTACCGCAAGCACGAGTTCACCGGCGTGGATTACGTCGAGTACTACTCGAACCTGATTAAGGAGTGCGGCGCCGAGGTGGAGGTAGTATTTGCCAACCAGCCGAAGACGATCCTTTCCTATACCGATTGTGTCATCAACTGCGACATTCACACGAGAGAGCGCACCAAGCGCATCCTCCTCGCGGCCGGAGCGAAGGCGGTCTGCAGCCTTGCCGACCTGATGACAAAGCCCGTGAACGGCAGCGGCTACAACGAGCGTTACGGCCTGCTCGGCTCGAACAAGTCGACCGAGGACAAGGTCAAGCTCTTCCCGCAGTCGCAGGGCGCGCAGAAGCTTGTCGAAGCGATTCAGGCGCAGATTCTTGCCAAGACCGGCAAGCACGTCGAGGTCATGGTGTACGGCGACGGTGCGTTCAAGGATCCGCAGGGCAAGATCTGGGAGCTCGCCGATCCGGTCGTGAGCCCCGCATTTACCGACGGGCTCATCGGAACGCCGAACGAGCTGAAGCTTAAGTACCTCGCGGACAATGATTTTGCGAATCTCTCCGGAGAGGCGCTTCGCGACGCGATCTCCGCGAGCATCAAGGCCAAGGAAGGCAGCCTCGTGGGCAACATGGCATCGCAGGGCACGACGCCCCGCCAGCTCACGGACCTCATCGGCTCGCTGTGCGACCTGACGTCCGGCTCGGGCGACAAGGGCACGCCGATCATCCTGATTCAGGGCTACTTTGACAACTACACCACGCTGTAATACGACAAAACAAACGGCCGGCAGTCCTGCGACTGGCGGCCGGTTTCATTTTCCGGAGGCAAGACATGAACTTCAAGATACTCGCAATCGCATTGCTTTGCATCGTCTTTTTGTACCGGCTGCTGGTCACGCTCCTTAAGCTGCGCTCGACCCGCAACCCGATTCCCGCCAACGTCGCGGACATCTACGACGCCGCAACCTATGAAAAATGGTGCTCCTACCGCGTCGAAAAATGCCGCCTCTCCATCCTCGACTCTCTCGTCAGCCTCGCGGTGGACATTGCATTGATCGCGACCGACGCGTATGCGGCATTTGCCGGGCTGTTCCGAAACACCGTGTTCTGGCAGCTCTTTGCGGTATTGCTTCTGTCGACGCTCACCGCGATCGTGACGATGCCGTTCGCGTACTACGACACGATGAAGATCGAGGCGCGCTACGGCTTCAACCGCACGAAAAACGGAACGTTCCTGGCCGACCAGTTCAAGGAATTCATCATCTCCCTCGGCCTGCTCACGCTGATCACGTGGATCCTGTCGCTTTTGTACCGCGCGCTCGGCGACTGGATGATTGTTGCATTTGCCGGCGTTCTGGTCGTGCTGATCCTGGCAATCACATTCCTCTATCCGCTCTTAAGCCGCGCCTTCAACAAATTCACCCCGCTCGAGGAGGGCGAGCTTCGCGACAAGCTCACGGCGCTGCTCACAAAGCACGGCTACCATGTGCGCGCCATCGAGGTGATGGACGGCTCCCGCCGCTCCACCAAGGCAAATGCATACTTTGCAGGCTTCGGCAAGACCAAATCCATCGTCCTGTACGATACTCTCATCGAGAAGCTTACCCCGGATGAAATCTGCGCGGTCTTCGCACACGAGCTCGGCCACGGTGTCCATCACGACACGCTCACCGGCCAGATCATCTCGATCTTTCAGATGCTTCTCATCTCCGTCCTCGCATGGCTTACGCTCCGCACCGGGTCGTTGTTCCCGCAGTTCGGCTTTGACACCGTCAACTACGGTTTCGCCGTTCTTCTGATTCTCTCGGTGGAGTTCGCACTGATTGCGCCGTTGTACGGCATCTTCGCGAACGCCCTCTCGCGCCGCCACGAGTACCGCGCCGACCGCTTCGCCGCCGGGGAAGGCTACGCGCAGGAGCTGATCTCGGGCCTCAAGAAACTAACGCAGACCGACTTCGGCGACGTCTCGCCGTCGCCCGCGCTCATCCTGCTCGAATACAGCCATCCGTCGCTCTCGCAGCGAATCACGGCGCTCGAGGGGCTCAAGAAAGAGTAAGGCACGCTTCAAATCTAGGCAACAAAAAAGGGCAGTTCCCGAAGAACTGCCCTTTTTCATGTTCTTGTCAAGAATCAGATCCGGAAGCACTTCTGGATCGCCTTCCGGTCGCCGAGAACGAGCATGGTCATGTCCTCGTCGAGCTGCGTATCCGGCGTGATGAAGAGGCTCATCTTGCCGTCCCGCTTGATGGCCAGAATGCTGATGCCGAATTTCTTACGGATGTCGATATTTCCGACCGTGCGGCCGACCCAGTTCTCCGGCACCGTCACCTCGAAGATGGCGTTGGAATCGTCAAGCTTGATATAGTCGCGAATGTGGTCGGACGCGTAACGGATGGCGGCCCATTCGGCGACCTGCTTCTCCGGGTTGATGACTTCGTCCGCGCCGTTTCGCAAGAGGAATTTAGCCTGAACCTCGCGGTCCGCGCGGGACACGACAACCTTGGCGCCGAGCTCCTTCAAAAGAGAGGTCGTCTCCAGCGAGCTCTGGAAGTCACCGCCTATGCCCACGATGCAGACGTCGTAGTTGTACACGCCGAGCGTGCTCAAAAAAGCCTCGTTCGTGCTGTCACCGATCTGCGCGTCCGTGACGTACGGCAGGATGCTGTTGATGCGCGATTCGTTGCGGTCCACCGCCATGATCTGATGGCCGAGCTCGTTAAGCTTTCTCGCCATCATGAAGCCGAAATTGTTGACACCGATCAAAAGAATGGATTTCATCATTTTCCTCCGTTAACCGACAATAATCTTTTCCTCCGGGCATTTTGACACTTCCGCGTTTCTGCCCGAAACCGCCGCATAGATGAGCGTCAATCCGCCCACGCGACCGAAGAACATCAGGATCATCAGAATGATGCGGGACAGCGTGCCGAGCGTCGGCGTGAGCCCCAAGGAGAGTCCGACCGTAGCGATTGCGGACCCGGTTTCAAAGATGCACTTTTCAAGCGAAATGCCCTCGACAGCGCTGATGATCGACGCGCTGAGCAATGCCAGAAATAAGTACAGCACCAGAATGGTGGACGCGCTCTTAACGGTTCCGTCGTCGATGCGGCGGCCGAACATCTGCGCGTTCTTGCGGCGGCGAAACACCGTCGTAGCGTTGGCGAACAAAACCGCCAGCGTGGTCGTCTTCATACCGCCGGCCGTCGATCCGGGCGATCCGCCGACCAGCATGAGGAACACAACCATCATGCGGCCGATGCCCGTGAGCGCCGAGAGGTCCGAAGTGTTAAAGCCGGCCGTACGGGGCGTCGTCGCCTGGAACAGCGACAGACAGAAGCGGTCTTTCAGAGGCTCGCCTGCGTACTCGCCGAAGAAGAACCAGAGCATCGGCAGAACGATCAGGACAGCCGATGTCACTAAAATGACCTTGCTCTGCATTCGATAGCGCTTAAAATGATACTTGTGCTCGCGGATGTCCCCCCACGTAAGGAATCCGATACCGCCGATAATGATCAAAAAGCAGATGGGAATCACGATTCCCGGGTTGCCCGCCAGCCCCGTCAGCGAGGAATACTGCCCCGTCCGGCTTCCCATGAGGTCGAAGCCCGCGTTGCAAAATGCCGAAATCGAATGGAAAAATGACATCCAGATGCCCGCCCAGCCGAACTCGACGCAGAAGGACGGAAGCAACACAAGCGCGCCGATCAGCTCAAACAGAAACACCGCGCGGACCGCAAACACCGCGAGATGCGTGACACCGCCGATCTGCTGCGCGGAGATGCTGTCCTGCAGCGTGCTTCGCTGCATCAGCGAAAGCTTCTTGCCGGAGATGCTCGCGATGAACAAAGCGACGGCGATGACGCCGATGCCGCCGATCTGAATCAAAAACAGTATGATTCCCTGCCCGAACGCCGACCAGTACGTTGCGGTGTCCTGCACGACAAGACCCGTCACGCACACTGCGGATGTCGAGGTAAACAATGCGTCCCCGAACGACGTCCACGACCGGCTCTGCGAAGCGATCGGAAGCGTCAGTATAAGCGCTCCCGCAAGAATGACCCCGGCGAACCCGAGGATGATGATCTGAAACGAAGAAAGTCTTCGCCGAAGTCCCGTACCGGACATTCTTATCCCCCTTATTTTCTGCGCTTTTTGCCTTTTTTATCCGATTTTGCGACCGCCTGAGAGGCAAAGCCCTTGCGGTACACCAAAACAACGTCGTCCTTTTTGATCTCTGTGGAGCCGTTCGGGATGATCATGCGCCCGTTGCGCTCGATGGAGACGATCAGCTCCTGACGGCTGATGTCGATGTTGCGGATCGCCTTGCCCTCCCACGGATGCTCCGCGCCGATGATAACCTCGCGGAGGTTCATGTCGCTCCGCTCCGTAAAATGCGCTCCCGCAAGCACCAAAACGTCGCCCTCCGCAATCTCGGTGTCACCGTTCGGGATCACCTGCTCCTCGCCGCGGAGAATGACCGTCAAAAGAAGCTGCGGCGGCAGCACAATGTTGCGCAGCTGCTTGCCGCACCACGCATGCCCGCTCGTCACCGTGGACGCGATGAAGCGCACGTCGTGTTCATCGCCCTTGGTCATGAGCTGCTTGATCTTGGTGTATTTTTCGACGAAACCTGCGGAAATGATACCCGTAGGCACCGCGACCATGCCGACGCCCAGACACGCGATGATGATCGCCAGTATCTTGCCGCCGGTCGTGTACGGATAGATGTCGCCGTAGCCGACCGTGAGGATGGCCGATGTCGACCACCAGATGCCGGAAAATGCATTGTCAAAGCCCGATCCCGCCCCGTGCTCCAGGCTGTACATCGCCAGCGACGACGCCACCATCAGCATAAGCAGCAGGCAGATGGAGGAGAACAGCTGACTCTTCTTCTCGTACAAAACGTCGGTGATGACGTTGAACGCATCGTACTGCGCGTTGATCTTAAAGAGCCGGAAGATTCGGAACACCCGCAGAATCCGGAACGCAACGATTCCGCCCGGCAGAACGATCGGCAGATAGTACGGGAAGAACGTCAAAAGATCGATGATCCCGTAAAACGAGATGAAAAATGCTAACTTCGCGCCCCAGAACGACTTCTCGGGGTAAAGGTACTCCGCCGTCCACATGCGGAGGATGTACTCGATTGTGAAGATGATGATCGTCACCAGCTCGATCGCGTCGAAGAGCTTGCGGTAGTCCGCGAGCTCGTCGAACGTATCCGCGAACGTCACAAAGAGGTTTAAGCAGATGACGACGACAATGAAGATATCAAAAGCACGGCTGATCTTATCGCGACGATCGCCGATGGAAATGACATGAAAGATACGTTTTTTTGCCTTCTCCATAAAAACCTCCCTGTCAGAATATCAGAACACAATCATTTTCTTCTGCGGCAGACTTCCTTCCAGATGCCCGGATGGAACAGCATGAGAAGCGGGAACAACTCCAGACGCCCCGCGATCATATCGAAGATCAGGACGCATTTGGTGAAGATCGAAAAATGCCCGAAATTCACGGTGGGTCCGACCTTCGCGAGACCGGGGCCGACGTTGTTGATCGTCGCCGCGACCGCCGTCAGGTTCGTCTCCAGGTCGTAGCCGTTGATCGACACCAAAAGCACCGAGCCTGTAAACAGCAGCAGAAATGTGATGAAATACACGTTGATGGAGCGCACAACCTCATGCTCGACGGGCTTGCCTTCGAAGCGGATCTTTTTGATGCTCTTCGGGTGCAGGTACGCGGTCAGCTCCTTCTTTACGGTCTTCGCTGCGATCGTGACTCGCGACACCTTCAGACCGCCGCCGGTACTGCCGGCACAGCTTCCGATGAACATCAGCAGCACCAGAATCGTCCTCGCCACCTGCGGCCACGCATCGAAGTCCGCGGTCGTAAAGCCGGTGGTCGAGATGATCGAGCCGACCTGGAAGGCCGCGTGACGCAGGCCGTCCGAAACGCCGTAGATCGAGCGGATGCTGAGGAACACGAAGAAGATCGATGCCAGAATGATCAGGATAAAATTCCGCACCTCCTCCATGCCGAGCGCCTTGCGGAACTGGCGGAAGAGGATCAGGTAGTAAAAGTTGAAATTCACGCCGAACACGATCATGAATACCGTGATGACCCACTGCAGGTACGGCGTGTACGAGGCGATGCTGTCGTTGCGCACGCCGAAACCGCCCGTGCCGGCCGTCGCCATCGAGTGGTTGACCGAATCGAACAGGCTCATGCCGCCGGCAATCAGAAGGATGATCTCCAACAGCGTCAGGCCGATGTAGATCACGTAGAGAATTCGCGCGGTGTGGCGCACCTTCGGCACAAGCTTGCCGACCGAGGGGCCCGGGCTCTCCGCGCGCATGATGTTCATGTTCGAACCTCCGCTCAAAGGAACGATCGCCAGCAGGAACACGAGGATTCCCATGCCGCCGATCCAGTGCGTCATACTGCGCCACAGAAGCGTCGCCTTCGCGAGCGCCTCCACGCTTTGGCACACCGTCGCGCCGGTCGTGGTGAAGCCCGACGCCGACTCAAACATCGCGTCGATAAAATGCGGGATCTGGCCGCTTATGTACATCGGCAGTCCGCCGAAGAAGCTGAGCGCAAGCCAGCTCAACGCCGTCGCCACGCAGCCCTCCTTTAAGTAGAACACCTGGTCCTTCGGGCGCAGCATGACCAACAGCCATCCGCAGAGCTCGCAAAATGCAGCCACACACAGATAGTACCAGCCCACATTTTCCGAAAAATACAGCGCAGCGGCGCAGGGACCGAGCAGCAATACGCCCTCGATTCGAAGAACCGCTCCCACAATGTATGCGATCATTGCATAGTTCATGCCAAACCTGCTCCCGTCACACGCCCAGCGTTATTTCAAAATCTCCGTAAGACTGCGGAAGCCCAGATGCTTCGTAACGATCATTACGGTGTCGCCCACGCGGATGCAATCGTCACCGCTGGGGATAATGATGTGTCCGTCGCGGTTGATGCACGCGATCAGCAGCTCATCCTTGCGCTTTAAATCGCGAAGCGGAATGTCCGTGACCTCGGACGCCTCCTCGACGCGGAACTCGATGGCCTCGACGCGCTGGTCGAAGAGATGGTACAGCGTCTCAATCGAGTTGCTGCGGGACTCGTAGCGCGCACGCACGTACGCGATGATTGCCTCCGCCGTGATATATCGCGGATAAATCACGCTGCCCAGCTCGAGGCTGTTGACAACGCTCTTGAAATTCATCCGGTTGATCTTCGTGATGACCTTCGCCTGCGAGATCTTGCGGGCATACAACGTCAGGATGATGTTGACCTCGTCGATACCCGTGAGCGGCACGAACGAGTCGGCCCGCTCGATGCCCTCCTCCTTGAGGAGTCCCTCCTCGGTGCCGTCGCCGTTGATGATGATGGCCTTCGGAAGCAGTACGCTCAGCTCGTCGCAGCGCTCGCGGCTCTGCTCGATGATCTTGACCTCAACGCCGGAGTGGATCAGCTCCTGCGCCAGGTAATATGCGGCCTTGCTTCCGCCGACGATCAATGTGTCGCGCACGCGGCGGGATTTGAAGCCGAACGTGTCCATGAAGGCACGGATGTTTCTTCTCGATGCGGCAAATGTCAGCGTGTCGCCGCTCTCCAGCCGGAACGAACCGGAGGGAATGTACACTTCACCGTTTCTCTCGACCGCGCACACCAGAGCGCTCACCGAGAGCTTCTTGCCGATCTCCGCAAGGGTCATGCCGGCGATGCGGTTTCCCTCGGGGATCGCGATTTTGATCAGCTCCGCCTGCCCGTGGGCAAACGACATGACGTCGAGAGCGGTCGGCATCGCAAGGATGCGCGCGGCCTCCTTCGCGGTCTCCATCTCGGGGTTGATGACCAGGGCCAGCTTCAGCTGCTCCTGCAGGTACTGTACTTCCTTGCTGTAGTCGGGCATGCGCACGCGCGCGATGGCGGCGCAACGGCCGACGCGCTTGGCGACGGTACAGCACAAAAGGTTCAGCTCATCGGACTCCGTCACGGCGATCAGCAGGTCGGCCTGCTCGATTCCGGCCTCCATGAGGAGACTGTAGCTCGCACCGTTGCCGACGATTCCCATGACATCGTAGTTGTCGGTGATCGCCTGAATCTTCCGTGCGACGATATCGATGATCGTGATATCATGACCCTCGTGCGCCAGCTGTTCCACAAGCGTTGAGCCGACATTTCCGGCGCCGATGATAATGATCTTCATGCCCATTTTGTCACTTCTTACACTCACGATAAAGCCTCCGTAAGAGTATCTTTTCACCTACTGCTCCCCGGCAGCCGGCGTATCTTCCTCCGCAGGCTTTTTGCGGCCGGCCTTGCAGAGGAACAGCATCAAAACGATGTAATATACAAAAATCAGTCCGAACGTCACGAACGTGAGCAGCGTGGACTTCGGTGCCATTCCGACAAACACCATCAACACGGCGCCGAGCAAAATGGCGTAGCTGCTGCCGATGATGAGGTTGTTCGCGGCCGGCGTCTTCAGCTGCGGGTCGACCTCGCGGAGCAAAATGACACCGGAGCTGATGGTTCCGGTCATCATGCCGTACATCGAGAGCATGCCCTCACTGTAGTAGTCCGGATACACACGGCGGCACACAAAGCGCAGGTGCAGAAATGTCACCAAAGCGCCGGCAACCGCCATCAGAATGAACGGAAGCCACAGGCCGGAGAGCTGCTCCAGCTCGATGGAACCGATACCCGCGACGATCATCGCGTCAAATGCCAGTCCGGAAATCCGGCTCAGCAGATAATTGTCCTGTCTTTGCATTCGCTCGGAAATCCGCTTTGTGCGCTTCTTAAGAAGTGCGCGAACCGCGATGGCAAGCGCCGAGCCGACCATGAAGTTGAAGCCCCAGATCAGGCCCGCTACCGTGTTCTTTGCGCCCTCGGAGATCAGGCCGACACCCTCCGTGATCGCGAGCGTCACGACGTAGGTGAGCATGTAGATGCCCATCACGATCGCCAGCTGGCGCGAGAGGCGGTCGAGCGACTCGGACGCGTTGCTCTCCACGAGCTCCTCAGGGTTGTCCACAGTCACCGAACCCGCGACGGGCTCGTACGGACCGCGCTTGATCTTTCCCTTGCGAACAAGGTAGTTCAGATATATGACGCCGACGATGCACGCGGAAAGGTAACCCGCGGCGGCGATGGCAAGACCGAAGGAATGACCTCCGGTGAAGCCTAATTTTTCGAAGGTCGTGCCGAAGTTGTTCGCCTGTCCCGGTCCCTGGCCGTAGCCCATCGGAAGCAGGATTCCGCTCGCGCGGAACAGCCCCGGCATCACCGTATACGACAGAATGATCGAGATCGCAAGACCGACAAGGCCCTGGATCATGTAGGAACTCACGATGACCGCACCGCTCTTGGGGCCGACGAGTCGGTCGCTCGACTTCGACTCCTCGCTCGGCGTGCGCAGCGTCATCGCGATGAAACCGATCGCGATTCCGTGATACGTGAGCACCTGGAGCACCTCGTTAAAGCGGTTGTACGCCGCGCTGTCGGTGTGGAACAGGCCGGCCTTCACGCCCACAAGCTTGACGACGAGCATTAAAAAGCCGCCGAGCACCGCAGTCGGGAGAAGGCTCTTGTGAAAGAGCTTGTAGCGGCGAAGCCGGATGGCAACGATTACCATTACGGCCAGCACGCCGAGCACGAGCACGGCGTTCCACGTGGATACTTTGGAGTAATCAATCAAATGCATGGCTGTGACCTCACATGTTTATTGAGCGCTGCGCCTCCTCATGAAGGTGCAGGTACTTCAGTGCACAAAACCGTTCATCCCCACGTAAGTCATACGCGACCAGTTCGTCCGTACAATGCGCCGCGATCGCATTTCGCGAATACACCGCAAGCTCCCGGACATCGATCCGCTCATTCGATTCCCCTGTAAAATACACGCCGCGCTTATCTGCGCCGATCGTCCCCTCGCGCTCCCACAAAACCGCATGGTCCTCGCCGATGCGCCGCACCGTGACGGTGTCGTGAAAGAGCTCCTCATCATCCGCCGCCTGCCGCATCCGCTCCCTTAAAGCCTCGCGTTGCGAAGCGTTTACGTCGCGCATCGTCTTAGTACCGCCGAGGTAACCGTACACATCGTACTCCGCCTCGTAGCCGCACGTGCAGCGGACTGTCTTTTTATCGCTTGTAAGCGTCCCGAACGCCCCGCACTCGGGGCACCGGTACAAAGTGCTCTCGATTCCGTACGCAAGGCGCTTCCCCTTGTACGCGATCTTCTCGCGCTCCTGCGCCTCGTACGCGTCCTCATGAAGGTCCGCAGCGATCGCCGCGTTCACTTCCTCGTCCGACATTTTCCGAAGCTCCTCGGGCTCGTACACATGCACGAGATGCCCCGTCACGCGCCCCTTGCGAAGCGAAGTCGAAAACCGCGGCTGCGTCAGATAGCCGCCCTCGAGCCGGTACGTCACGACCGGCACGCCCGCATGCTTCGCCATCTTGCCGGTGGCCTCCGGGATCGGGCACGTCACGCCGTCGAACGAGCGGTTGCCCTCCGGGAACAACGCCACGCCGCTGCCGCTTCGAAGCGTCTTTAATATGTTCATCACCGACCTCGCGCCGTCCTTGCCCTTACGGTGCAAAATCGGATGAAAATACCGCATCAGAAACCACGTTCCGAACCCCTTGCGCGCGATGTGCTCGCTCGCCACGAAGAACAGCTGCCGCCCCGCGGCAATCCCCACCAGGATCGGGTCCATCTCCATGTTGTGGTTCGCCAGCAGAAGGTACGGGCCCTTGATCTTCTTCAGGCTGTCGTACCGATATCGGAACCTAAGGCGCACAAAGGGCTTCATCACCAGGCGAAAAAAGGCAAATGCTCTTCTGTACCGCCGCAGAGCTCTGCGCTCCGTGCGCTCCTTCCTGCGGCGCTCCTTCTCCCGGGCTTTCTGTTCCTTTGTCCGGTCCTTCTCCGACTTCGCGGTGGTATCCTTCATCGGGTCTCCTGTTCTGTCCGCTTGGGCAGATTCGGAAAATGCCGTGCCTTAAGCATTCTCCTGACCATAATACGGCTCTTTTATCATACCATTCCTCTTCGCTTTTTACAACAAAATTGCGCTCCGCGCGGCAAAAAAGTCCTGCATTTTCCGCGAAGGCAAAAAAGGAGACCCGGTCGTATGCCGGATCTCCCTGATTGTATTGTATATTGTTTAAAAGCGGAGTTTAGCCGTGAATTCATCGTCCGTACAGAGAAGTTTCAAAGAGAAGCCGCTCATTGCCGCAGCCCGCTCCGCAAGAGCGAGCCCCAGCCCGCTGCCGTCGTGGTTGCTGCGGGACTGATCTCCGCGCACAAACGGTGTTGTAAGGTTCTTCACCTCGACCTTCTCCGCAACCGTATTCACGATCGTCAGCCCGGTATGATCAACCTTTGCGCTGATGGTTCCGTTACCGGGAGTGTATTTTACGGCATTGGAAACAAGATTCTCGACTATGGTCTCAAAGACTGTCCGGTCGGCCTTTACGGTTGCGCTGCCCTCGACATTGCACCGGATCCCGTTCTTCTCGAGGAGGGGGGCGTATTTCTTCAGCAGGTCCGCCACGACAGTCTCGACAGCGATCGTCTCCGGCTTGCCGGTCGGACGGTCTCCCATGCTGTTCAGGTACAGTGTCCGATTGATCATGGAATCGGTGAACGAGACATTCTCGAGAATCGCGTCCAGATAGTGTTGTTTTTCCTCCTCCGTCAGATTCACTTCCTTTATGTTCTCCGCATAGCCGCCGATAGCCATGAGAGGTGTTTTGATGTCATGGGCGAGGTGATTGGTCAGATCCCGCTGGTAATCCTCCATCGCGTATTTTGCCTTATTTCTCACAAGCTTTCGCCAGCTGATCAGCGCTGTCAGAACCAGCACGGCAAGGCAGAACGGAATCACACGCTGCCGGTAGTACTTCACAAACTCCCCGGCGTGGCAATCCACAACGAACAGAAGGCATACATCGTACGGTTTGTGGTCAACGTACATTCGAAAATAGTGCCGTGCCCGAATGATCCCACCCTCAACACGGACGTCATCCACAAAAGAAATCGGTCGCACGCCATCCTCCGATACATCATCCCGGTATGCCTTCTCCACAAGCTCCGGGTTCTCACCGATGAAGTTGAGCAGGACGTACACCTGCGGAAAACCACCTCCCTGCCTGTCAAGCTCAACAAGCTCGTACGTTTCGTCATTGATCGTGATATTGATCTCTCTGGAATCCACTTCAACGATATCGGAAAGAGCATAATCTTCCCTGGAAAGAACCTTCTCTAGCACAATTCTTCCCTTGGCGGGAATAAATGTCCGCTTTTCACGGTTCACATACGCACTTTCCATTTCCATGGACGTCAAATATAACGGTTCGCCTCTCCCCTCGACAAGCTGCAGATAATCGTCGTACAATTGCCTGATTTCCGGAATGCTGTCCTGTTCGTCACAGACATAGTTTCCGTTATCTGCGGAATTCTCACCGAATCTCAGATACGCTTGCAGCAAACGGCTGCTCGATGCAACCCTGTTGCCTTCCTGGTCCCACGCAAATGCAAAGGCGTAACACCCTTCGGAGTAATGAGATGACAGGTCTGGAGATGAATTCACGTTCGACAACGGCATCGAGATCGGGATTCTAAAATACGCATATCTTGTAAGTATGCACCGAAAGTCTGTCAGAGTAATCTCCTGCACCCCCGAAGCCCGCTCCGGCTCAAGCATCCACTGTATTCTGGAATCGCATGCTAACTGTTCTTCCATGCAACGTTCTTTCACGACACTTACCATGTATTTCCAAAAGCAAACTGCAGAAAGGCTGCACAATACTGCCGCGACGGCGAAAGAAATAATCAGTGACCGGATCGTGGCAATCCTCCTTTTCTTTTTTATCTTTTCCATCAATTATTCTCCTTTAGTTCTCCGTCAACCGGTACCCTCTTCCGATGACGGTATGTATCTGACCGCCGGCATTTCCGAGTTTCTTTCGCAGGCGCTTTATGTTGTTGTCGACAACACGGTCCACACCGAAGAAATCCTGTCCCCACGCATTGTCTAAAAGCGTATCGCGACTGACGACCCACCCCGGATGTTTCATGAGGTAACAAAGCACGGCAAATTCTTTGGGCGTTAGGTCGACCTCCTCCCCGTCAACGCAGCAGATCAGTTTGTAAGTGTCCATGGTGATCGCTCCGCATGACAGGACGCTGTCCGGAAGGCCCTCGCTTCTCTTGATCATGGCAGAGCATTTTGCGTACAAAGCAGAAAGAAGAAACGGCTTTACGATATAGTCGTCACAGCCGAGCTCATAACCGTGAAGTATATCCTCCTCGCGACCTCTTGCAGTCAGGAAAATGACCGGAATATCGCTGTGGCGTCTTATGCTTCGGCATATGACAAATCCATCCGCCCCGGGAAGCATGATGTCAAGAAGCACAAGGGAATACCCTTCAAGTCCGCTCTCGATAAGTGCAAGCGCATCCGTGCCGTTATTGACCACGACAACTTCCGTACCCTTGCTCTCAAAGTACTTTTTCGTCACTTCGCAGATTTGAAGATCGTCCTCCACAAGCAATATCCTCATGATCCAAACCACTCCTTCTTTCCTTGCTTTACGGCTATCATACCACATCGATGTGTCATTCTTATATCATTTTTCGCTTATTTCCGTATCAAAAAGCCACTCCTTTCGCGATTTCTCACGAAAGGGTGGCTTTTGCACATGCAATCTTTAGTATTGCGATCGTATGCGATTGTTTCGGAAGAGTCTGTGGCGGCAATTACGCCATCACTCTGCGGGCAACCGCCGACGTGTAGCGGGCGCGGCGCACAAGGATTGCCAGAAGTACGAACACTGCGACAAATCCGGCCTCGATGCCGAGCGCAATCGCTGCCTCCGCCGCATCATACGGAATCTCGCCGGTCAGCAGGCGGATGACGCGAATGTACCAGTATGCGGGAAGGAATCTCGCCGCTGCAAGTACGCCGCTGCCAAGGAGCGACTGGTCGATGAACACGCCGCACAGAAAGCACATGCTCAGTGACGACACCTGCGTCACGATGTTGACGATCGTATCGCTCGGAGAAAACTCCGAGATGAAGATGGCGAGCACCGCCGAGAACAGTGCGAACAAAAGCGCGTTGGCCACTGCGAGCCAGAGTCTGCCGGTGAACATGGTCTTGTTGATTACGCTGCCGACCGCCACGAACGTTCCCCAGACGATGCCGACATACAACGTGCTGGCGCCGAAGATCTGCATCGTGTAAGCCTGCGGGCGGATGCCCGAGCAGTTCGTGCGGAAGCGGAAATCCTTGCGGTTCATAGCGACTAAAGCCGGGCAGAGCGTGTTCATGATGACGCTTAAGAGAATGTACGGCATGTAGCGGAAGAACGTCAGCAGATCGCCGTATTTGTTCTCACTGCCGCTGGTCTTTTCGAGTATCGTGACCGACGCCTCGTCCTCGAGCACCGCGACGGCTGCCTGCGACGCCTCGAGCGTGCTCTTGCCGAGCTCGCGGTATGCCGCGACGGTGTTGACGTATTTGTCGAGAAGCATCTGAATGTTCGCTACCGCGTAGCTGTCGTGGATGTGGCGGCACTCAAAGATCCCTTCGGTCTCGCCCGCCTCCAGGCGCTTTGCAAAGCCGGCGGGAATCTTCACCGCGTAATCGACGGTCGTGTAGTACATCGCGTCGGTCAGGTCGTCCTCGTTCTCAAACGCCGGGATCACCGTGTTGCCTCTGCCGATAAACTCCGCGAACATGCGGCTCTCCGCCGTGTCATCGAGGTCCTCGACGACAAGCTTCATCTTCGCCTTTTCCCAGACGCTCTCGGCCGGGTCCGTCTTCGCCATGAAGACACCGACCATGAAGAAGAGCGCGATGTAGAAGATGGAAGAACCGAATTTGCTGCGAAGCACCCTAAGAAATGCCTTAAATACTTGCATATTTTCTCCTTCTGGTAAACACCACACCGAGCACCGTAAACAGTGCGATATAAATGACGATTCCGAGAATCTTCGTCAGGAACCGGCGATAATCGCTGTACATATTCAGGCAGTAGAAACTGTCGGATATGATCGCCACCGGATTCACGCGGTTCACCCACGGCGCCTTGAGCGCCAGGATGCCCTTGATGTTGCCCATCATAAGACCGCTCATGAAGCACAAAACCATGGAAAATGCGATCGCGATCACGCTCTTGCCCTCGTGCTTCATCTTTCCGATCGAGCCGATGAAGAAGCCCATCGCAACTCCCAGGAAACCGCTTAAGATCGCCGAGAGATACAGTAGAAGCAGGCTGCCGCCGAAGTTTACGCGAAGCACAAACCGAAGGAATGTCACGCATAAGATCATGCTGGCCGACTGGGCGATGCAGCTTCCCAGAAGCGCTGCCACAAGGTAGACGCCCTTGGGCGCCGCCGAGCAGTTCTTGCGGGCTCCGAGAAGCGACTGGTTCGCCTGGTTGCTCGTCGAAACGTGCAGTCCGGTCATGCTTCCGCAGATGGCTACCATCGCGATCAGGTTGTAAAAGTACTGCACGTAGACGTCGGGATTTTCCGCCGAGGTGGAAACCTCGCGGTACGCGCTCACCTCCGCGGAGAGTTTCCTGACCACGGTCTCGACCGAGGCCGGGTCGGTTGCCAGCGCATCGCGGATCACCGACTCGTAGAGGTTGCAGCGGGATACGATCTCCTGCAGAACCGTCGGGACCATTCCCTTGCGGGCCACGGTCAGCGTCACACTCTCACCGATATAAATGATGCCTTCCGCCTCGCCCCCCTCAAGCAGCTCCTTCGCCTTCGCCTCGTCGGTGATCGTCGCCGCGAGCGTTGCGTCCTCGCCGTCCGTCATGGCGGCGAGCAGGTTGTCTGCGACCGGATTTTCCGACGTCTTCACGACGGCGACCGGTATCGACCGGAAGATTTCCGTGCTGTAGATGGAACCGAACGCGACCTTGAACAGCGACCCGAGCACAATCGGGAAGAGCATCAGCCACAGGACGAACTCCTTCACGCGGAAGACTTCCTTCAGTTCGTATTTTAAACAATGCCAAAACATAGGTTACTCCTCTTACTCCTTCGAATCGCGAAGGGCTGTTCCCGTGATCTCCAAAAAGACGTCGTTCAAGGTCGGAAGCTCCGAATACACGCGGCCGAACCCGAGCTCCGCCTCCTGCAAAACCGCCAGAATGCGGATCAGGTTGTGGCGTCCGCCGGAGCAGCGCACCGTGAGCTTCGTGTCGTCGTACTCGGTCTCGTACACGTGCGGCAGATGCGCAATCTTCTCGCGGATCTCCTCCGGAAGCTCCAGAATCTCGATCGACACGCTCTCGGTGTTCCGGATCATGCCCTTGAGCTCATCCTTCGTTCCCTCCGCGACCTTGCGGCCCTTGTCCATGATCGCGATGCGCGTGCAGATCTGCTCGACCTCCTCCATGTAGTGCGAGGTGTAGATGACCGTCGCGCCCTCGCGGTTTAGCTCCTGAATCCCCTCGAGGATGCGGTTGCGGCTCTGCGGGTCAACCGCGACCGTCGGCTCGTCGAGGATGATCAGCTTCGGCTTGTGCGCAATTCCGCACGCGATATTCAGTCTTCGAAGCAGACCACCCGAGAGCTTTGCGGGCCGGAAATTCACGAAATCCTCCAACCCTACGAATTTGATTGCATCCTCCACACAAGCCTTGCGTTTCGCTTTATCCGAAATGTACAATCCGCAGAAGTAATCGATGTTCTCGCGGACCGTGAGCTCGTCGAGCACCGCGACATTTTGCATGATCACACCGATCTCGCGCTTGGTGTCGTAGCTCGTCGGCTTCATCTCCTTGCCGAACACCTCGATCTCGCCCTTGTCAAATGCCAGCAGCGACAGCAGGCAGTTGATCGTCGTCGTCTTGCCCGAGCCGTTCGGTCCGAGCAGGCCGAAGATCTCCCCCTCCTTGATCTCCAGCGAAAAATGATCGAGCGCCACCAGCTCGCCGTATCGCTTCACCAGATTGTCGATTTTCACCACTGTAGGTTTCATATGTCTCCTCGCTTTCATGCGTTCTCTTTTTATATACGTTTTTCGGGGCACTCGGTTGCCCCGTCTTATGACATAAGAATAGCGCGGGAAAGTTCCCGCGCCAAGTGTCGGTTGTCACCAGTTTTGAGTGACAAATGTCACATCCTTTGTATCGCTGCAGCCGCGCGGACGTTTGCGCGAGCATTTTCCGCGATTGTCTTCGCAATTATCGCACGATCTCGTCGATTGTGGACACCGTCGTGAAGGCGCCGCCGTTTTTGGCGATGATGTCCTTCATTTTCGGCAGTTCGAAGTAGTTGACGTAGCAGATCAGCATCTTGTTGCTGCCCTCGATCATACCGCGCGACTCCATGATCGTGCACGTTTTGTTGAGCTCGCGCCTGATCTCCTCCGCCAGCGTGCCCGCGTCCTTGGTGATGATGGTCACCTGCTTGATCGCCTCGAACCGGTCCGTAAAATGGTTGATCACCGACGTCGCGACCACGTACACCAGAAGGCTCATCAGCGCAGCGTTGCGGTTGATCAGCAAAAACACCGCCAGGTACACGCACGCGTTAAATCCGATCAGAATATACGTCATGCTGAAGCTTCGCCCCGTCTTCTGCGAAAGCTTGCTCACGACGATGTTAGCGAAGATTTCCGAGCCGTCGATACAACCGCCGCTTCGAAGTATAAGCGACAGCCCCGCGCCGAGGATCGCTCCGCCGAACACGACCGCCAGAAAATGCTCCGTATTCAGCTCAAACGGCACCCACTTGAACAGTTCCAGGCCCGCCGTGTACACCGCGGAGCCCCACACCGCAAACATGCCGAAGCGTCTTCCCAGGATCACAAATCCGAGCAGAAGAAACGGCGCAAACACCGCTGCCACGCACATCGAAAGGTTCCACCCCGACAGCTTGCTGATCAGGATGGCGATGCCGGCCGTGCCGTAGTCGATGGCGTCGTTCGGGATTAAAATGCACACGACGGAAAAACTCGCCAGCAGTGCGCCTACGGTGATTCCCAGCCATGCAAATGCCGATCCGATCTTCCTGCCCATGGTTCTTTCCTCCTTCAATCTACTCGCGCTTTCATCATACCACATTCGGCTTGTCTTGAACAGAGTCTTGTATTTCGCCGCCGATTGTTTATAATCAAAATAGAATTTTACGAAGGAGATATGGCGAAATCACTTCGCGAGGCCGCCTCGCGCTTTCGCCGTTACCGGATGAACCGACTGCTCGAAAAATGCGCCGTCTTTCTTCTCTGCCTGCCCGGCTTTCTCTTGGCGGGCTCATTTTCCGTGCCCGTTCTGGCGCTTTTGTTTGCCGTCAGCGTGTCGGCGGCCGCGCAGCTTTTCTCCGGCACCGCCATCGCGTGGATCCTTCTCTTCTGCGGCTCCGCCGCGTGCGGCCCGTTTCCGGTTCTCATGTGCGCGCTTCCGCTGTTTCTCTACGACGCTCTCTACGAGCACAAATGGTGGCTCGTCGTGCCCGCGATTGCCGTTGCTGCCAACATCGGTGAATTGTCGATTCCACAGATTCTCTGCGTGCTCACCGGCCTGGCCGTGACGATCATCTGGTATCTGCGCGTCACCCATCTCTCGGAGTCAGTGTCCCGCCTGACGACGCTCCACGATGACATCTCCGAGAAAAATCTCCAGCTCGCCGAGCAGAACAAGCGTCTCTTCGAGGCGCAGGACAACGAGGTTCACGTGGCGACCCTCAAGGAGCGCAACCGCATCGCGCGGGAAATCCACGACAACGTCGGCCACATGCTCACCCGCTCCATCCTGCAGACCGGCGCGCTGCAGATCATCAACAAAGACGAAGCGCTTCGCGAGCCTCTCGCGGAGCTTAAGAATACGCTGGACGGCGCGATGACAAGCATCCGCGCGAGCGTCCACGACCTGCACGACGACTCCATCGACCTTCGCCGCGTCCTCTCGGAGATGGCGGACTCCGTCGACAAGCGGTTCGAAACGTCGCTTCAATACGACGCCGGCGAGCACATCCCGGGCGAGATCAAGCTCTGTGTCGCGGGCATCGTGAAGGAGGGCATCTCCAACGCCGTGAAGCACTCAAGCGGCGACCGGATCGAGATCATTTTCCGCGAGCATCCCGCGTTCTATCAGCTGCTGCTCTCGGACAACGGCCGTGCGGCGCTCTCCGAGAGAGAATCCGGGGCGGTTGTCGCCTCGCGCGAGTCCGGCTCCCGCGGCATCGGCCTGCGCAACATGGAGGACCGCGCAGCCAGCGTCGGCGGGCGCATCTCGTTCACGCGCTCCGAGCAGGGTTTCCGGATTTTTTTGACGATTCCGAAGCAGGCCTGACCGCGCTTGCGGTTTGGTGTTTTCGTTTGAAGTTTTTAAGGCAAAGGGGGATTTGCTATGAACATTGTTGTGATTGACGACGACCGCCTCGTGGCGATGTCGCTTCGTACCATTCTCGAGAGCACCGGCGACATCTCCGTCGTCGCGACCGGCCACTGCGGCGCGGACGCGATCGCTCTGTACCGCGAGCACCGGCCCGACGTGATCCTCATGGACATCCGCATGGAGGGAATGACCGGCATCGACGCCGGGAAGCTGATTCTTTCGGAGTTTCCGGACGCGCGGATCTTGTATCTGACGACATTTTCCGACGATGAATACATCATAAGCGCCCTCAACATGGGCGCGAAGGGCTACATTTTAAAGCAGGATTTCGAAGGCATCGCGCCGGCTCTGTCGGCCGTCATGCGCGGGCAGACCGTCTTCGGCGAGAAGATCATCGGCAAGCTGCCCGAGCTCATGAAATCGCCCGAGCCCTTCGACTACGAGGCGCACGGCATCACCGACAAGGAGCGCGAAATCCTCACGCTCGTCGCCGCCGGCCGCTCCAACCGCGAGATCGCCTCGGACCTCTGCCTGAGCGAAGGCACCGTCCGCAACTACTTAAGCACGCTGCTCGAGAAGCTGTCGCTGCGCGACCGCACCCAGCTCGCCGTCTACTACTACACTGAGATTAAGAGATGACAAAGGGACAGTCCCCAGTTGTCAC
>JAFZWG010000054.1 GCA_017617395.1 Lachnospiraceae bacterium | reverse complement strand
TCTTCTTTCCTCTACGGACGGAGCATAGAGACGCGGTAACGCCCATGTAATTCTTTGTGAAGCAACAATATCCGTAGGTGTAGGCGTCGCCGTAATCTCTCCCCCGCTATGAGGTGTCCCCGAGATTAACTGGTTCTGCAAGTCTGTCCGTTTGCCACACGCCGCAAAAAGCATTGCAACCAAGCCGACAAGCATAACAACACACGCAAACACAATAATCATACATTTCCTCTTCATACGCGCCTCCTTTTCCCGGAGTAAAAACTTCGCCTTTTTTTGATTATAACGTTTTCAGATTTTTCGGTCAAGGTCCATTTGTCTTTAGACCTTTTCCCGTATGAACCGCATCTGCGGGCTCTTCTCGTCGAGCTGCATCAGCTCGATCTTAATCCCGTCGGGGTCATGGGTCCAGCACTGCCAGTTGAAATCCGCACCCTGCTTCGGCGCATCGTCCTGCGGCGCGCCGGTCTCCGGCTGCGGGAATACAGCGGGATTTGAGTTTTCTTGATTTCCGCTGTTCTTGACAAAAAGTCAGGGCGTGCGGTAACTGCGTTACCTACAAAAAACACCCGACCATTCGCAAAAACTCCCTTCGGTCGTTTTTGCTCATGCGGGCGTGCGGTAACTGCGTTACCACACGCCTTACGAAAACAATGCGCGCACGATTTCGGAAAGACTGCTTTCCGATCGTGCGCGCGTTGTTTTCTTCGGGTGTTTTTTCGCAGTTACTCTTCCTTCACCAGGTTCTGCACCCAAACGCCCTTCTTTACCAGCGCGAAGCCGATCGCGCATTTGAGAAGGTCGATGGACTGCATGCACAGGTAAAACCGAAGGACCGGCAGGCCGGTGAAGCGACCGATCACATAAGCAATCGGGACGCTTAAGCACCACAAAAACACGCTGTCGAACGCGAACGTGATGAGCGTCTTGCCGCCCGTTCGCAGCGTAAAATAGGTCGCGTGCATGAATGCGTAGATCGGCATGCACACCGCACCGATGCGGATGAAGCCTGCCGCCAGCGATTTCACCGCGTCCGACGTATCATAGAATCGCGTGAACAGCGGGGCCAGCACGAACAAAATCGCGCCGAGCACCGCGCTCGAGGCAACGGAAAATGCAATCAGCTTCGTGTCGGTATCCTTCGCCTCCTCGAGCTTTCCCGCGCCCAGCAGCTGGCCGACCATGATGGCCACGGCCGAGCCCATCGCGATAAATACAACATTAAAGAGGTTCGTGATCGTCGACGCGATGTTGAGCCCCGCGACCGCATCCAGACCGCGGCGGGAGTAACACTGGTTGAGGATGGCCATGCCGACCGACCAGAGGATCTCATTTGCCATCAAAGGAAAGCCCTTGATCGCAATCTTGCCCGCAAGGGCCGCCGGAATCCGCAGCGAACGGTACGCGCCCTTCGCAAACTCCATGCGCGCCGTGTGAAGGTGCGTCCAGAAGACAACGATGCCCGCCTGCACAAAACGGCTGATGACCGTCGCGATGGCGGCGCCGGCAACACCGAGCCTGGGAGCGCCGAATTTGCCGAAGATCAGGACGTAGTTGAGCCCCAGGTTCACAAAGACCGCCACAAGGCCTGCCACCATTGGAACCCGAGTCTCGCCGCACTCGCGCAGCGTGCTCGCGTACACCTCCTCGATGCCGAACGGAATCAGACCGATCAGCATGATGGCGAGGTACTCGCGCCCGTATTGCATGACGAGCTCGGGCGACTGCGTCGAATCCACGTTGTCGTGCAGGTACAGCCGCATCAGCGGATCGCCGTACAAAAACAGCAGGAAAATGCCGATCGCAAGGATACCCATGCCGATATACATCTTAAACCGGAACGTGTGCCGCACGCCCTCGTGGTCACCCTTGCCGTAGAACTGCGCACCGTAGATGCCGGGTCCCGCGAGCGCCCCGAAGATCGCCAGATACAGAACGAACAACAGCTGATTCACGATTCCTACGCCCGACATCGGCTCCGTGCCGACGCGCCCGATCATGATATTGTCGAGAAGGCTGACGAAGTTGGAGATACCGTTCTGGATCACGATCGGCACCGCCACCGTCAACACCTTCCTGTAAAATTGTCTGTCACCGATAAACTTACTCATACAACGTAACTTCTTTCAAAACAATACTTCTAAAACACCAAATTCCAACCTTCGCAAAAGCAAACACGGGACGAGCAACGCAAGATTGCGCCGCTCGCCCGCATGTGTATTCGTCACTTGTGTCACTCCAGAACAATACCGTAGATCTTCTTGCCTCTCGTTCCGACAACGATGGTGTTGCCGAATACCGACGGGGTCGCCTCGATGTTCTTGCCGAGGTTGATCGTCGACTTGAGCGTACCGGTGCGACCGTCCAGCAGGAACATGTTGCCGTCGGAGTCGCACAGGATGATGTAACCGTCGCCCTTCGCGTCGTAGACCGCCACGGGGCTCGACCAGCTGTAGTATTTCATTTCGACGCTCCAGACCTCGCCGCCGGTCTTCTTGTCGATTGCGACGAGCTTGCCGTGCTTCTTGCCGCCCGTGCGGGCAACGTTGAAGTACACGAGGTCGGAGATATTGTTCTGTCCGAGGCAGGCCGTCGCCTGAACACCGCCGGAGACGCCGTCCACGGTCTTGCACTCGTAGGTGCGCTTCCACATGATCTCGCCGGTCGCAGCATTTATCTTCATCACCGGAATCTCGCCGCTATCCTTCTTGTCCTTCGTCCAATGCAGCGATGTCGAGACGTAGAGGTACGCCGTGCCGTCCGAGGCGTCAACCTCCAGAACGGGCGAGGCGTTGCTGTCGTCGACCGTGTCCTGAACCCACACGAGCTCCATCGTGTTGATGTCGATGCACATCAGATCGCCGCTGTTGTCGCATGCGTAGAAGTAGTGGTCGTACATGCACGCGGACGACTCGATTCCGAGCCAGTAGGTGTCCTCGCCGGTGCGGGACGTCTCGTAGTTCCATTTGACGATCTCGGAGGGCTTGATCGTGACGCCAGACGCGTCGTAGGACGTGTTGAGCTTCATCGTGTACAAAATGCCGTTCTCACCGGGCTGGATCAGCGTGTCGGTCGCGACATCGAACAGCGCCGAGGAGTCGAAGGCACAGAATTTGCCGTTGTCCTTGCGAAGCGAGAAGGGATCGTCGTAGCCGTACTCGTAGATCACCTTGCCGCGGATCAGATCGACGACAAATGCTCTCGCCGCCTTGTCGCCCATGTCATCGCCCGCGCCGACCACATACAGAGGCGTGCCGTCCGGATACAACGAGCCGGTGCCCTTGATCGGGAAGCCGAGCTTGATCGCGTCGCGCGTCGCCGAGCCGTCCTCGATGTCGAGGAAGTAAATATTTCCGTCCATGGTCGCGTAGATCACCTCGACCAGGTCCTTCTTGCGCTTCTTTCCGTCATACAGGTTCATGAGCTGCTTCGTCGCTTCGTCCCACTTCACCAAAAGAGGCTGTCCGGTCCAGCCGCTGCCGGTCCACTCGCCCTTCTTGACGCTCTTTTTGAGCTCGCCGGTCGTGATCTCCCACACCTTGCGCAGCTTGTACTCCGTCATGACCGCGGTGCCGTACGCGCCGCTGCTGCGGTAGTTGTCGCCGCGGAACGTGATCACGCCCTCGACCTTCGCATAGTTATTGTTCGAAAAATGAATCTCCTCCTGGCGGACGTATCCGTCAACGTCGACGCCCGGCTTATCATTTTCCGGGTCATCGCCGAGGTAATCCTTGACGTTCAGTCTGGTCTTGAAGCCGAACACCGACGGCTTCGTCGTCTCAACCGGCACGCAGACGCCCGTCTCGAGAAGCTTCTGCTCCGTCGTGAGCGGCGACGTGTTGATCACCGGCGCGACAAGATCGCCCTTCTGCGGCTCGCCGAGCGGGTCCCCGCAGCTGGACAAACACAAAACCACTGCTACGATCAATATGCAAAATGCGGCTGTTGCCAACACAATTCTTTTCTTCATCACAAATCCTCCCCAACCGGGACACAAGCAAACATTTTTCGGAAAAACGAGCCGGGGCAGGCGCGCCGCCCCGACTCGCGAAATTCACACAAAACCAACCATTTTCCGAAGAGACGGTTCTTACAGAACGCTCTTCACGGTAGCCACTACATTTTCCGCAGTGATGCCGAACTTCTTGAAGAGAACGGAAGCCGGAGCGCTGGCGCCGAAGCCGTGCATCGTTACATAGCCGCCGTCCAGGCCGACATACTTGCCCCAGCCGAAGTCGCTCAGGGCCTCAACCGCAACGCGTGCGCGGACAGCCTTCGGAAGAACGCTCTCCTTGTACTCGTCGCTCTGCTCCTCGAAGAGATCCATGCAAGGCATGCTGACAACGCGTGCGTCGATGCCCTCGGCAGCGAGCGCAGCCTTCGCCTCAAGGCTGATGGAAACCTCGGAACCGCTTGCGATGATGATCGCATCCGGAACTGCCTTCTTGGAATCCTCGATGATGTAACCGCCCTTCAGAGCCTCCTTGGAGGAACCTGCAAGCTGCGGAAGATTCTGTCTGGTCAAAACGAGCGCCGTAGGCGTCTCCTTGCTCGTTACCGCGCTGTACCATGCGGCAAGCGTCTCGGTAGCGTCTGCCGGACGGAACACATGGAAGTTCGGAAGCGAACGAAGCATAGCGAGCTGCTCGATCGGCTCGTGGGTAGGTCCGTCCTCGCCGACACCGATGGAGTCGTGCGTGAGAACGAACGTGGTCGGGATGCGCATCAACGCGGAGAGTCTCGCCATCGGCTTCACGTAATCGCTGAATACGAAGAACGTTGCGCAGTAAGCGCGGAGGCCGTGAAGCGTGAGACCGTTGCTGATGGCAGCCATCGCGAACTCACGAACACCGAAGTGCAGGTTGCGTCCGCTGTAGTCATCCTTGCTGAAGTCCGCGATCTCCTTCATCGCCGTCTTGTTGGACGGAGCGAGGTCAGCGGAACCGCCGATCAGGTTCGGAACCTTATTCTTAAGCTTGTTGAGAGCCCAGCCGCCGAGGTTTCTCGTAGCGTCTGCCTTC
>JAFZWG010000053.1 GCA_017617395.1 Lachnospiraceae bacterium | reverse complement strand
TCGAGGAGATCACCGGCGGCGAGCTGTACATCGGCGACAAGCTGATGAACGACGTAGAGCCGAAGGACCGCGATATCGCGATGGTTTTCCAGAACTACGCTCTGTATCCGCATATGTCTGTTTATGATAACATGGCATTCGGTTTGAAGCTCCGCAAGGTTCCGAAGGATCAGATCGAGAAGCTCGTAAACGAGGCTGCTAAGATCCTCGGTATCGAGCAGCTGCTTGACCGTAAGCCGAAGGCTCTGTCCGGTGGTCAGAGACAGCGTGTTGCCATGGGTCGTGCAATCGTTCGTAACCCTAAGGTATTCCTCATGGACGAGCCGCTTTCCAACTTGGATGCGAAGCTCCGTGTACAGATGCGTATCGAGATCTCCAAGATTCACCAGAGACTCGAGGCAACGATCATCTACGTTACCCATGACCAGACCGAGGCTATGACGCTCGGTACCCGTATCGTCGTTATGAAGGACGGTGTCATCCAGCAGGTAGATACTCCTCAGAACCTTTACGACAAGCCGAACAACTTGTTCGTAGCAGGTTTCATGGGATCTCCTCAGATGAACTTCCTGGATTCCGTTGTTACCGTAAACGGCAACAATGTATATCTTGTATTCGGCAACAACAAGATTCGCGTTCCCGAGGCGAGAGCAAAGAAGCTTGTTGAGGGCGGCTATGTTGACAAGGAAGTCGTTCTCGGTATCCGTCCTGAGGATATCAAGGATGACGAGGCATTCATCAATGCTCATCCGGAGTCTTCCTTCGCTGCAACGGTTCGTGTATACGAGCTCCTTGGTGCCGAAGTATTCCTGTATTTTGCAGTTGATGACTACGATATCACCGCACGTGTTGATCCTCGTACGACTGCAAGACCGGGCGACACCGTTACGATCGCTATGGATCTTGCGAAGATGCACATCTTCGACAAGGAGACCGAGCAGATCATCACTCACTGATCGCCGATCATTACCAAAGCTTTTTCAAGGCCCTGCGGGTTTCCGCGGGGCCTTTTTTATGCGCTCTGCGGGCGGATTTTGAAGCATGGGGCGGAAGTTCGAGCCTCCGTGTCCGCCTGAGGTGCCTTCACAGCCTTTTCACTTGAAAAATCGAGGATTCTGTGTTACAATAACTCCGATTATGGGGCGCATGGCATCATGCGGAAAGGAAGGGAGCAAGAATGATTTCCAACCAGATTCTGCAGAATACGATCGACGGTATGAAAGCAATTACGAGAGTCGATCTCTGCGTGACGGACACCGAAGGAAAGATGTTGGCTTCGACGATGAGCAACGCCGAGACGTACGACGCGCTCGCGGCGGATTTCGCCGGATCCCCGGCCGACAGTCAGGTGCTTCAGGGCTTCCAGTTTTTCAAGGTCTACGATGACCACCAGCTGGAGTATGTCCTGATGGCGAAGGGTGACACCGACGACGATTACAAGGTCGGCAAGATGGCGGCATTCCATGTACAGAGCCTTCTGGTTGCGTACAAGGAGCGCTTTGACAAGGACAACTTCGTCAAGAATCTTTTGTTGGACAACCTCCTCCTGGTCGACATTTACAACCGCGCGAAGAAGCTTCACATCGATGTTGAGGCTCGCCGCGTCGTGTATTTGATCGAGACGAAGACGGAGAAGGATACGAACGCTCTGGAGACCGTGAGAACGCTCTTTGCGGGCAAGCCGAAGGACTTTATCACGGCCGTCGACGAGAAGAACATCATCATCGTCAAGGAGCTGAAGAGCAACGAGAATTATGACACGTTGATGAACACCGCGAAGGTGATCGTCGACATGCTGAATACCGAGGCGATGAGCAAGGTTCATGTCGCCTACGGAACGATCGTCAACGAGATCAAGGACATTTCCCGCTCCTACAAGGAGGCGAAGATGGCCCTCGATGTCGGCAAGATCTTCTACAGCGAGCGCAAGGTGGTCGCCTACAACAATCTGGGTATCGGCCGCCTGATCTACCAGCTCCCGATGCCGTTGTGCAAGATGTTCATCCGCGAGATCTTCGATGGTCAGTCTCCGGAGGATTTCGGCGAGGAAACGCTCACAACCATCAACAAGTTCTTCGAGAAGAGCCTGAACGTATCGGCGACCTCGAAGGACCTCTACATCCATCGGAATACGCTTGTATACCGTCTGGATAAGCTTGAAAAGAGCACCAACCTTGACCTTCGTGTCTTTGACGACGCAATCACCTTCAAGATTGCTCTTATGGTCGTCAAATACATGAAGTATATGGAAAATGCAGAATATTGAGAAATGAAGAGAAGCCTCATTTTCCCCGAAAATGAGGCTTCGCGAGGGTAAAACGCAACATGACTGATGAAATCACACGCTCGACTGCGGCCGATGAGGCCGCGGATGCAATCGCTTCGAACGAAGAGAAGGTGACGACCGTGGGCGCTTTGCGCGACGCCATCAATAAGGCGGCGGCAAAGGAGGCTGCGGAAGCTGCCGGAATCGAGGCGGCCCGTGAGGTCGAAGAGACCGACGAGACCGACGAGACCGAGGAGGAAGAGGTCGTCGAAGAATTCGATGACGAGGAGTTCGAAGACGAGGCGGACGAGACCGCCGATGATGAGGACGAATACGACGAGGAAGAGGACGAGGAATTTTCCGAGGAGTCTTCGCTCGATTACCGTGACGAGTCGGCGGACGACGATGAGGACTACGAGGCGTACGACAACAGCATTCACATCACGAAGCGGGCGGTGACCACCGCGGCGCGCGACGATGAGGATGAGGAGGAAGGCGAGCTTCCGCAGGAGGAAGATTTTGAGGACGCGCTGCCGGAGGTGTATGCCAAGGTTCGCAAGAACTCCATCCTCAAGGGGTTGCTTCCGGAGACGCCGGTAATCACGTTCGATCATGTCACGAAGGAGTATGACGACGGTCCGGACGACGATGACAGCCGCGCGCTTAAGGAAGTGTCTTTCAAGATCAACAAGGGCGAGTTTGTATTTATCGTGGGACCCAGCGGCTCCGGTAAGTCGACGCTGATCCGCCTTCTGATGCGCGAGATCCGGCCAACGGAAGGCGCCATCTACATCGCGGGAACCGACCTCTCGAAGCTTCGCAACAATCAGGTTTGCAAGTACCGCAGAAGCATCGGAATCGTGTTCCAGGATTTCCGGCTTCTGGAGGACCGCACGGTATACGAGAATATCGCCTTCGCGCAGAAGGTCATCGGTGTTCCGTCCCGCAAGATTGCGAGAAATGTTGCCAAGATGCTTACGCTCGTTGGCCTTCGCAACAAATATAAGAGTTATCCGAACAAGCTTTCCGGCGGTGAGCAGCAGAGAGTTGCCCTTGCGCGGGCGCTCATCAACAACCCGCTCATTTTGCTCGCGGACGAGCCGACCGGAAACCTTGATCCGAAAAATACCGAGGAAATCATGGATTTGCTCGAGGAGATCAATATGCGCGGCACGACCGTCGTGGTTGTAACGCACAACCGCGAGATTGTGGATGCCATGCAAAAGCGCGTCATCATGCTGAATGAGGGCGTGATCGTCGATGACAAGAAGGGAGGCTACAGCATTGGATAGTTTCTTTTATTGTCTGGGACAGGGCATCAAGAACCTGCGCCGTAACCGTCTTTTCTCCATCGCATCCATCGCGACGATGACGGTATGTATTTTCCTCTTCGGTATTCTTTATTTCCTGCTGGTGAACGTTCAGTTCAGTCTGACAGAGATGGAGAAGGGCGTCGGAGCGACGGTTTTCTTCAAGGAGGATATCACGTTCGACGAGCTTGTTGTGCTTCGCGACAAGGTGCTCGAGGTGGACGGCGTGCGCCAGGTGGTGTACGTGTCCGCGGACGATGCATGGAAGAATTTTAAGCAGACGCACTTTAAAGAGGGCGACTCCGAGCTTCTCAAGTCGTTCGGAGACGACAACCCGCTGCAGAACAGTTCGTCGTTTGAGGTGTATTTTACGTCTGCGGAGAAGCAGATGGACGCGGTCGAGGAAATCCGCGGGATGGAGAGTTTGGGCGTTCGCTACGTCAACAATGCGGACACGCTTGTAAACTCGTTAACATCTCTTAACAAGGGCCTCGGAATCGGTGCGGTTGTGCTGATCATCCTCCTTCTGGCGATCGCATTGTTCCTCATCAGCACGACGGTTTCCATCGGCGTTTCCGTCCGTGCAAGAGAGATTCAGATTCAGAGCCTGATCGGTGCTACGGACCTCTTCATCCGAGCGCCGTTCCTGGTGGAGGGTGTGCTGATCGGTCTGCTCGGTGCAGCGATCCCGCTCTCGGTTTTGTACGCAGTGTACTACAAGTTGGTTGCTTTGATCTCCGACAACCTCGGATTCAGCACCATCAGCTTTGTTTCGGTTAACGAAGTCTTCGGAGTATTGATCCCGATTTCGTTGTGTATCGGTGTGGGAATCGGATTCTTCGGAAGTAGTTTTACGCTCAATCGTGAGCTGCGGAAGTTCCGTCGGATGTAAATCCGGAAAGGAGTCAGAATGAAACGTGGAAGAAGACGGATGCTGGCGTATGGCTTGATCGTCGCGCTCGTCGCGGCCATGGTGCCCGCTGCCTCGGCACGCTCTGAGGCGACGGTAGCGGATGGCGCATATGCGGCCTCTGTCGGAACGGGGATCGCCCTGTATGCGGATGATTACAAGACGCAGCTGGACGAAGCCAAGAAAAAGAGAGACGAGTACGAGAAGAAAAAGCGTGAGCTCGAGCAGAAGCAGAACAGCCTGAAGGCGGAATACAAGAACATCGAAGAGTATATCGCCGAGATGGACCAGAAGCAGAACGAGATCATGGTTGAGATCCAGCAGCTCGAGGACGAGCTCGAGGGGCTGAACGCCGAGCTTCTGGTGACGAAGGAGCAGCTTGTGGAGGCGACGCGCGTTGCCGACGAGCAGTACGAGAACATGAGACGCCGGTTCCAGTATCTTTACGAGCACGGCAATATGTCCGAGCTGGAGATGCTTCTTGATTCCCGCAACGTCTCGGACATTCTCAACTACGACGAATACACCCTGAGCATCCGCGCGTACGACTACCAGCTGGTATGTCGCTACATGGACGCGAAGAAGGCCGTGGAGCTTGTGAAGGAGAAGCAGGAGGCGCAGATTGCGACGCTGCAGGCAAGCAAGGATCTCTACGAGCAGGATTTTGAGTATGCGCAGGAAGTGATTGCCAAGAAGCAGGAGGCGCTCGAGAATTACGCGGCGCTGATGGAAGTCAACGAGGAGCAGCTGGAGGAATCCATTGCTGATCTGAATAAAGCCAATGCCGATGTCAACAAGCTCCAGAAGGAGTGGGAGAAGCAGAAGGCAAGAGAGGCCGAGGAGGCTGCGAGAAAGCAGGCTGAGGCGCAGAAGAAGGCAGAGGCCGCAAGCTACGGCGACGTTCCGCACACCGGTTACTCCAGTGCGGATGCGATTCCGAAGAAGGATGAGCACAATCCGTCGAAGATGATCTGGCCGCTTCCCGGCGATCCGTACCGCGGTTCCGGTTTCGGTCCCAGAAAGGCGCCGACCAAGGGTGCCAGCACGTACCACAAGGGCGTGGACATCGGCGGCAAATACGGTGCGCAGATTGTTGCGGCGCTCGCCGGCAAGGTTGTCGAGGCTTCGTACAACTCGAGTGCCGGAAACTATGTCAACATCGATCATGGCAACGGCTATATGACGAGATACCTGCACTGCTCGAAGCTTCTGGTCAAGAAGGGCGACAAGGTTCTGCAGGGTCAGGTCATCGCACTCGTGGGTTCCACGGGAGTTTCGACGGCTCCGCACCTGCATTTCGGTGTGTATATCGACGGTGTTGCGGTGGATCCGCTTCGCTACGTCCGGTACTAACAAGCCGGTCGGCAGTGCGTTTGGAGGAATGAATACGTGAATATGGACAAATGCAAGGGTTTCCTTGCGGGACTTTTATGCTGTGTGCTGGTATTTGTCTTGATGGCATGCGGCGGAAACGATGAGGAAAACCGCCTGACGAAGAAGAATCAGACGACGTTGGAACCGGGTGTCTCGCTGACGCCTGCGGCATCTTTGGAAGAGACTTCGTATCAGACGAAGCTCGAGCGGATTGCAGCGATTCTGGATTATTACTATTATCAGGATGTTGATTTTAACAAGGTTGCGGACGGCCTGTACCACGGTGCGGTCGACGGTCTCGGCGATCCGTACACGGTCTACTTCAATGCGGACGAGTACGCGTCGTTTATGCAGTCTTCGGACGGCAAATACGCGGGCTTTGGTTCGCGCGTGCAGATCGGTGACAACGGATATCCTCTGTTGACACAGGTGTTCCCGAACAGCCCGGCCGACAAGGCGGGCATCCTCACCGGTGACTACATCATCGAGATTGACGGCGAGGACGTCTACGGCATGGACCTTGATCTCGTGGCAACGAAGATGCGCGGCGAGGTCGGAACGTACGTTGAGGTGCTTGTGTACCGCGAGGGCGAGCCGGACTACCTCACGTTCGTTGTCAAGAGAGACATTGTTGAAGTTCCGACGGTCGAGATCGAGATGCTCGACAACCGGATCGGTTACATCAAGGTTTCTGAGTTCGACGACGTGACGGCGACCCAGTTCGACAAAGGAATCAAAGAGTTGAACAGCAAGGGAATGCAGGCGCTGATCGTAGACCTCAGAGGCAATCCCGGCGGACTTCTCCGCACGGTACAGTCGATGTTAAGCCGCATTCTTCCCAAGGACGAGCTGCTCGTATACATGAAGGACAAGAACGGCGAACGTGAGGACCATTATTCGGATAGCCCGCTCACGCTCGATATGCCGATCGCGGTATTGATCAACGGCTACAGCGCGAGTGCTTCGGAAGTATTTGCCGGATGCCTTCAGGATTACGGCAAGGCGGTTTTGGTCGGCACGCAGAGCTTCGGCAAGGGCATCGTGCAGACGATGTATCCTCTGGGCGACGGCTCGGCTTTGAAGGTGACGATCTCCGCATACTACACGCCGAAGGGCCGCAATATCCATAAGACCGGTCTTACGCCGGACGTTGTTGTGGAACTTGATGAGAGCCTTCGGAAGATGAATTCCATCCCGATCGAGCAGGACAACCAGATTCAGGCGGCAGTGGCCGAGGTTATGAAAAAATTGGGGCAGTAAGTTCGCCCGGAAAATGTACAAACCGATGAAGAAAAGTGGCGATTTGCGGTTGCAAACCGTCACTTTTTTGATTGCATTTTTCACGTGTATATGGTAGAATGAGTTCTGTCTGCGGACAAATGTTTGCGGGACGCAAACAAAACGAGGTGAGCGATCACCAAAACAACGGGTAAAATAACGGCGGACAATCGGCAGAAAGGAGAATCGGTATGGCGGACGATGAAGTCTATCTGGTGAGCAAACGGGCGTTGCCTCAGGTGCTTTTGAAGGTGGCGGAAGTGAAGCGGATGCTGGCGAAGGATCACAGTCTGACGGTGCAGGAAGCGACCGATTCGGTTTCTTTGAGCCGCAGTTCGTTCTATAAATACAAGGACGATGTGCAGCCCTTCAACGAGTCGTCGCGCGGCAAGACGGTCAACGTGCTGCTGCAGGTGAGCGACGAGCCCGGAATCCTTTCGGCGATTCTCGCGGAGGTTGCGGCGTGCCGGGCGAACGTTCTGACAATCCAGCAGAGCATTCCCATCGGCGGCGTTGCGTCGGTGGCGCTCGGATTTGAGGTCCGGCCGGAGACTGCGGAGCTCACGGAGCTTGAGGCGCGGATCACAAGGCTTGCGGGCGTCTCGAGACTGCAGGTGCTCGGCATCGGCTGAGACACGATACGGTGAATACAATTTTGGAGGTTTTCATACATGAAGGTCGCGATTTTAGGATACGGTACGGTCGGTTCGGGTGTGTTTGACGTCATTCGCCAGAACCACGCCGTGATTGAGAAGCGTGTGGGCGCGCCGATCGAAGTGAAGTACGTTCTGGATTTGCGGGATTTTCCGGGAGATCCGGTGGAACCTTATCTGGTCCACGATTACCGGACGATCGCCGATGATCCGGAGATTGATATTGTCGTTGAGGTTATGGGCGGAATCAAGCCCGCCTACGACTTTGTGAAGGAGGCTCTCCTCGCCGGAAGAAGCGTGTGCACCTCGAACAAGGAGCTCGTTGCGGCACACGGTGCGGAGCTGATCGAGATTGCGCGCGAGCGCAACATCAACTTCCTCTTCGAGGCCAGCGTGGGCGGCGGCATCCCGGTAATCCGACAGCTGATGCGCTCTGTCACGGCGGACGAGGTCGAGGAGGTCAGCGGTATCCTCAACGGTACGACAAACTATATGATGACCAGAATGCGCGAGGACGGTATCTCGTTTGACGAGGCGCTTGCGGATGCGCAGGCGAACGGCTTCGCGGAGCGCAATCCGGCGGCTGATATCGAGGGATTTGACGCCTGCCGCAAGATCGCGATTCTGACGTCGCTGGCATACGGACAGCAGGTTGACTACACCGACATTTTCACCGAGGGAATCACGAAGATCACCTCCGAGGACGTTTCTTACGCGAAGGCGATGAAGCGCGGCATCAAGCTGATCGCGAGAAGCTACGCGAAGGACGGCAAGGTGTACGCGATGGTATCGCCGATGATGATCCGCAAGAAGAATCCGCTCTATCCGGTGAACGGTGTATTTAACGCGATCATGGTGCGCGGAAACATGCTCGGCGAGGTTATGTTCTACGGCATGGGCGCGGGCAAGCTTCCGACGGCCAGCGCGGTTGTCTCCGACGTGATCGATGCGGCCAAGCACCGCTTCGTGAACATCCCGATTCTGTGGAGCCGCGAAAAGCTCACGCTCGGTGCGAAGGACGATATGGAGTGCCGCTTCTTCGTGCGCGTAGCCGCTGCGGATGCCGACAAGGCGAAGGAAATCTTCGACATCCACAAGACGGTTGAGCTTGCGGATGCGAACGGGGAGTTTGCATTTGTCACGAAGACCATGACGGAGAAGGCATTTGCCGAAGCCTGCGAAGGGCTCCCGATCATCAGCTCGATTCGGTACGAATAGTGAGAAAGGGGTCACGCAGGAAGGTAACTTTCTGCGTGATTTTAGGTGATAAGCATGAAATATGTTGTAGTTCTGGCGGACGGCGCTGCCGATCTGCCGATTGCGTCGCTGGGCGGCAAGACGCCTCTTGCGTACGCAAAGACCCCGGAGACGGACGCGCTGGCACCCCGCTCGGAGGTCGGTATGGCTCACACAATCCCCGAGGGCATGAAGCCGGGCAGCGACACGGCGAACCTCGCGGTGCTCGGGTACTACCCGAAGCAGTATTACACGGGCCGCTCGCCCCTGGAGGCACTCTCCATCGGCGTGGACATGGCCCCGTCGGACGTAGCGATCCGTTGCAATATCGTGACGGTATCGGACGATGATCTTCCGTATGAGCAGAAGACCATCATCGACCACAGCTCCTCGGAGATCTCCACGGCGGACGCCGCGGTTCTGCTGGAGGCTGTGCGCAAGCAGCTCGAGTGGGAGAGCTACCATTTCTACGTCGGAACCAGTTATCGCCATCTGTTGATCTGGAACCGCGGTCGCGTCGTTTCGCTTACGCCGCCGCACGACATTCTCACAAAGGTGATCGGAGAGTATCTGCCTGAGGATCCGGTGCTCCGCGAGATGCAGAAGCGCAGTTACGAGATTCTCAACAACCATCCGATCAACGTTGAGCGCGCGAAGAAGGGCCTCAACAAGGCCAACTCCGTTTGGTTCTGGGGCGCGGGCACGCGTCCGGCGCTCTCGTCATTTTACGAGAAGACGGGCCTTAACGGCGTGATGATCTCGGCGGTTGACCTTCTTAAGGGCATCGCGGTCGGCGCGGGCATGCGCAACATCACGGTTCCGGGTGCTGACGGAAGCCTGCACACGAACTACCGCGGTAAGGCGGAGGCGGCCGTGAAGGCGCTTCTTTCGGAAAATGCAGACTTCGCGTACATCCATGTGGAGGCTCCGGACGAGATGGGCCACCAGGGCAGCGCGGAGCGCAAGGTTCAGGCGATCGAGTCGATCGACCGCGACATCATCGGTGTCATCCGCCGCGAGATGGACGCAAGCGGCGAGCCGTACCGGCTTCTGCTGTTGCCGGATCACCCGACGCCGGTTTCTTTACGGACACACACAGCCGAGCCGATTCCGTACCTTCTCTACGACAGCACGAAAGCCGTTGACGGACCTTCGGAGTACTCGGAGGAGTGTGCGGCGAAGACCGGATATGTGTTTGAGGAAGGCTATCGGCTGATGGGGCATTTTACGCAATCGGAGTAGGTTTGTTTTTTGGAAAAGGGGAGTAGCAATGAATCAAAGAAAAATGAAAAAGTCGCGCTGCATAAGAAGCCTTACGGTGCTTCTTATGCTGTGCATGATCCTGACCGCATGTGATAATTCCGCAAAGCGGCGGGATAGTGACAAAAATGAAACGGATTCGAATGTGACGGTCACGCTGGGGACACCGACGCCAGATCCGAGGGTGTATCTGTACCGCCGCACCGCGCTGACCACGGACAGTCAGACGCAAAAGCGCGTGACCGAGCTCTTCGATGAGGAAGGCAACGTTTTGGAGAAGCACACGGAGATCATCGATAGCCCTTCCGGCAAGGAGTGGGAACTTACCGAGTGGATGGTTCTCACGAAAAAAGCGGACGGAGAGCGGATCGAGACGACTGAGCACTATGTGCGCGGCAAGCTGGCTTCGAAGGATGTGACGACCATTTCCACAAGCGGCCGCACGACGACGGTGAGCGAGTATTACGACGGCGAGAAGGTGACGATGCAGATCTCGCAGACCACGGAAAACGGCGTGTTGTGCGAGTACGAGAAGCTTGAGTACATGGATAATATCAATCTTCCCGAAGCGTCCGAGTATATCCGTTACCGCCAGAATCCGCTGGCAATTCCGTATGAGAAGAAGACAGGCGGGGCCATGAGGGAACTGGACACATATTTGAGTACGGACGCTTGGTACCTGGCAGCGACGTCCGAGCAGAGTGAATTTGCACTCGTGTCGGTCGATAGTCAGCCGAGTCCGATGATGTCAAGAGGGCCGCACTCCTACATTCAGATTCGGGCGGACGGCAACATATACAACATGGATCGTGTGACAAGGCTGGGGACGGCAGAGAAGACGGACCTCGGGTACGCTGTGGAGGTTCATGGTGCGACCCCTTGGGACAACTCGCAGGCGCGGGATTTTGTGCTGTATTTCGAGGATGTCGCGGAGACGAAGCTGATCGGTGCGGAGTCGGACGGAAAAGTGTGGAAGCGCCCGGTGACGGACTCGCGCGAGCTCTCGACCGACACGTACGGCAGCACGAAGACGGAGGTTCTTTCTCCGGTGACCGGAGAGTGGTATGTCGCTAAGGAGATCCGGTACGACAGCAAGGGCCGGCTCATCAGCTGGATTGAGACCGACGAGAACGGTGCGGTGACAAAGAAGACGGTCAGTGAGTATCGCGAAGAAGGAAAGAATACCGTCTGCGTTATGAAGTCGCTTGTCGCTTCTTACACGGAGGCGGAGCGCTGGTATGTGGTTGAGGAGGTTTTCGATACCGCAAGCGGAAAGACTCTTTCCGTCGAGAACCGGACAGAGACCGGCGGGAAGCAGGAATTTGTCTCCTCGGAGAAGTACGAGTACGACGATAACGGTCGCGTTATCTCGGTGACACGGCGTGACGAAGAGGGCTTGGAGGTCCTCACAACGTACACGAACGAGTACCGTAAGATCGGCAGATAAAACGAGCAAAATAAAAATCCTCACGATCGGTGACGACCGTGAGGATTTTGTTTTCATGTTCGCTTTTGATTATTCGGGATCTACAGCATCCGCCATGTCTACGGCGATGTCCTCTGCCTTGTCGGCAGCGTCCTCAAGCTTGCCGGTCCAGTCCTCGGATTTCTCCTCGGCTGCTTCCGCAGCATCCTCGGCAACCTCAACGGCCTCGTCGGAAGCCTTTTCGAACTTCTCAGCGAGATAGTCCTTAACCTCGACAGCCTTCTCCTTCGTCGCCTGAGCGATGGTAACGGCCTTCTCCTTCACCTTCTGTGCAACGTCGGAAGCCTTCGCCTTCACGTTGGCAAGACGGGAAGTCTCCTCGGTCTCGTCCGCAAAATCCTCTTCCGCAGCCTTCTCAACAGCGGGATCAATCACATCCTCATCCTCGAAGAGATCGTCATCGAACGTATCTCCCTCGGCGAGTTCCTTCTGCTTTTCAATCTGCTTGTACAGATAGACTCCGCCGGCAATTGCCGCCGAAATCAGCGCAAACTTCGTAAATTTCCTCATTACAGTTCTCCTTTCCGGCGCACCGCAGTGCGTCTCCCCTACCTTTCCGGTTGGTTCTATGCCCTAATTATACCGAACCTCCGACAAAAAGGAAAGAGAAATCGGGGAAAAATGCCGAAAAAACTGCGGGTGAAAAAAACATGTAAAATTTTCCGTAAAAATACTTGCAAACTTCGGGTCGTTAGTATATAATAGCGTCTGTTGACAATCGCCAACGCTTTTGGGCTATCGCCAAATGGTAAGGCAACGGACTCTGACTCCGTCATTTTCAAGGTTCGAATCCTTGTAGCCCAGTCCACGGCCGGATCGCAGGATCCGGTCCTTTTTTATTGCCAAAAACACAGGGCGTGTGGTAAAATTATGGCACGATGACAAGGGGACAGTCCCCAGTTGTCATCTCCCCCGGAGGTTGCCTGTAATGAGAGCTCGGCGTAAGACAATGGAAGTGGTAGCGGTGGCGCTGTTGGCGGCACTTCTTCTTTCTGCGTGCGAGCGCGCGAGACTGAACAATTCGACCGGCGCGGTCGTCACGGAAGGCGCAGTGAGTGCGACGCCGACGATGACGGCAACGATTGCTCCGACGGGAGAGGTAACTCCGAGCGCGGAGCCGGTGGTGACGAAGGCCGGAGAGCCGACGCCGACCGCGGAGGTGCTGCCGGACGGAACGGTGTGGCCGGAGTACGGAAGGTACACGCCGACGGCATTTGCCAACGTGCAGGGAATGGTCGGCTATCTGGGAGAGGACTCGTATTTCCGGACCGGGCCGGGGCGTACATACAAGCGGTTGCTGCTGCTTTCGTACAGCTCGCGCGTCATGATCACGGAGATGGTTGTCTCGGACTTCAACGAGATGTGGTACAAGGTCGCGGTCATCATCAATGACGCTGTGTACTACGGTTACGTGCAGGCTTCTTCGGTGGACCTGGAGCATATCCGCAAAGCGGAGGAGAAGCCGAGGCTGCAGGCGAGCGGGATGGATTTTTCGCAGTATTACGGGTCGGACAAGGACGGCGACGGCGTGTATGTAGTCGTGCTTGACCCGGGGCACGGCGGACCGTTCAAGGGCGCAAGCTACCAGGGCTATACCGAGAAGGAGTGCAACTTAACGGTTGCGAAGGCCTGCAAGCGGTACCTGGAGAGCCATTTCGAAAATGTCGTGGTGTACCTGACGAGAAGCACCGATTATATCTTTGATCCGTCGGAGGACGTGGACGATCTGGAGTACCGCGTGATCTTCGCGCGGGAGCACGAGGCCGACATTCTGGTCAGCCTGCATTTTGACGGCTACAACGGCCGGACGGCCGGCGCGGAAGGGCTGGTTCAGACGAACGAAAAGCTGGCGGCCAAGTCGAGAAGCCTGGCGAGTTTTATCCTCAGAAGGCTCGAGCGGCTCGGAATCACGAACCTCGAGACCATGTACAAGTGGAGCGACCGCTCGCGGTATCGCTACCCGGACGGTGCGAAGATGGACGGCTATCTGATCAACCGCTTAAGCGGCGAGGTCGGAATCGTCAGCTGCATCATCGAAAATGCACACATTGATAACGATTACGATTTCTATAACTTTATCAAGAAGGAAGGCATGCTCGAAAAGCTCGGCGAGGCCGACGCGGAGGGTATTGCGGAGTTTTTGCTGTTGACGCGCAAGGCGGTGGTCGGGACACCGACGCCGACACCGACACCCGGGCCGACGGAGGCGCCCGCGGAGCAGTAGATGCGGCGAATCATCCATAATATAAAACGGAAAATGAGGGCTTCCCGGAAGCGGAAGCCCTTTCGAATATGAAATTATTAAATATTTGTAAATTGTATTGACATTTTACGCAAGAAGTGGTTAAATAGCCACAATCACATTTACAACAGTGCGGCAAATTGTGCGTGCCGCGAAGGAAGGATGTTATGAAGACGAAAGGCGGAAGAGTGCAGACGAGGGAGGCCGTATTGAGCTACGTGGTTTCGGTAGCGGTGACGGCACTGATCGGATTTGTGCTCTATTATTTTACGCTGCCGGCGATCAACGTGCACAGCACGGGCTTCTGGGGATTTTTGATTCTGATTGGAATCACATTTGCCGCGGTGCATGCGGGATCGCATCACATGATCTGCAAGCATGAGATTACGGTGGTCGGCAAGAAGGTGAGCAACGTGGGCGTCGTGATCGGCGGCGGAATTGCCGTTGTGGCAGTGATCGCGCTGATCCTGGGCGGAATCGTTTCGGCGAAGCTGTTCCATGCGAAGACGTATGCGACGATCATCACGGTGCAGGATTCGGAGTTTGAGAAGGACATGCCCGAGACGACGAGCGTGACGAACATCGCGCTGATGGACACCGCGAGCGCGCGGATCATCGGAAACCGTACGCTCGGCTCGCTGTCGCAGGTCGTTTCGCAGTACTACGTCAACGATCAATACAGCCAGATCAACTACAAAAACCTTCCCAAGAAGGTTGCGGTTTTAGAGTATGCGGGCTTCTTCAAGTGGGTGGAGAACCGCCGCAACGGAATACCGGGCTACGTCATGGTCGACCCGGTGAACAACAGCGCGAACTACGTGGAGTTTGACAAGCCCGTGAAATATGCGGAGAGCGGCCGTTTCGGCGACGACCTGATGCGCAAGCTGCGCTTCTCGTATCCGACGAAGATCTTCGGCAACGCGTACTTCGAGATCGACGATTCGGGCGCACCGTATTACATCGTGTCCTGCATGACCGCGAACGCGGGACTGTTCGGAGCGATGGATGTTGCGGAGGTAATCATTTTCAACCCCGTGGACGGCAGCTCGCAGCTCTATGACGTGAAGGACGTTCCGAAGTGGGTGGACATCGTCTACGACGGCGATCTCGCCTGCGAAAAATACAACTGGTACGGCAAGCTGTCCGGCGGCTTCTGGAACAGCGTGATCGGCAACAAGCAGTGCAAGATGACAACGGACGATTACGGCTATATCGTGATCGACGATGATGTATGGTATTTTACGGGCGTGACGAGTGTCACGAGCGATGAAAGCAACATCGGTTTCATCATCACCAACGCACGCACCGGCGAGTATCGCTTCTACAGCGTGAGCGGCGCGGAGGAGTACTCCGCGATGGGTGCGGCCGAGGGCGAAGTGCAGGAGAAGGGCTATCAGGCATCCTTCCCGTCGCTTGTAAACATCGGCGGCCAGGCAACGTACATCATGGTCCTCAAGGACACCGGCGGTCTGGTGAAGCTGTACGCGCTTGTCAACGTGGAGCAGTACGGCATTGTAGCAACCGGCGCGACGCAGGCGGACGCGATCGTCGCTTATCGCAAACTCTTAGCGCGCAACGGCGTGAGCATCGAAGGGGATGCGGAGGATTTTGCGAAGGCGTTGATCACCGTGGAAAATGTTCGCCTCGTGGAGCTGAACGGCTCGGCGACGGTGTATATCACCGGGGCGGACGGCACGGTTTACAAGGGAACGCTCAACGAGGACGAGAGCCTTGTGCTCGTTCGCGAGGGCGACAAGCTCGTGATCCGCTATGAGGAAACGGAGATTCCGGGGCTTGGACAGATCCGCTCCTGGGAGCGCGCGAAATAAAGCTTGTGGGGGCGAAGAAAGCACTCCTGCGCGGTATGAATCAGCTAACTGTCTACATTTGAATTGGGGGATCGGAGAAAGACCGTTTTCGAACGGTCTTTCTTCATTTTGGTTTGCTTTGCGGTTCATTTTCCGCTATAATGAAATGTAGATTTTGAATTGTTACGGAGGGACCGGTGCAGTGGAAAATGCACGCTACCGATATCTTTTGCTTGACCTGGACGACACGTTGTTAGACTGGCTCGAAACCGAGCGCAGAGCGCTTACGCAGATGATGCGCGCGTGTTTCGGGAGAGAGCTTACGGACGAGGAGGTCGGCTGCTACAACCGCATCAACGCGCTGTGCTGGAAGATGCTCGAGCGCCGCGAGATTGACAAGCCGCAATTGAAGGTGAAACGCTTTCAGGACTTCCTTGCGGAACTTGGAATCGAAGCGGACGAGGAGAGAGTGCGGGAGATCAACGACGACTATATGAACCGCATGAGCGGCATCGTCGTGGAGATGCCGGATGCCGCGCGTGTGTGCCGGAAACTGGCCGCGAAGTACAAGCTCATCCTGATTACAAACGGCACGGACTGGGTGCAAAGAAGGCGCCTCTCGGGCGTTTCCTTCTCGGATTGCTTTACGGGCGTGGTTATCTCGGACGAGGTCGGATGCAACAAGCCGGCGGTTGGATTTTTCGAGGGAGTGAAGGCGATCACGGGCGATGCGGACCCGACACATTACCTGGTCATCGGCGATTCACAGTCGTCGGACATCGCGTTCGGGCGCGCGATCGGCGCGGACACGTTGTGGGTGCATCTGCGCGACGACGGGCAGACCGGGGAGGCGACGTACACGGTGCGGACGCTTGCGGAGGTGCTTACGATTCTTGCGTGAAAGCCCGCGAAGTGACGCGGAATCCGACAGACCGGTATAAAACACCATGTGAGCATGGAGGAAGTTATGTTTCTGGGGCCCGACGCCTTGACGGAGGGAAAATCCATGCGGTATAATTCGAGCAGTGCCGCCGGTGCCGTTGTGCGTCAGCGCCGGCGTGAAATAAAGAAAATCAATACATGCAGGAAGGGGTCTACTATGCAATACGGCTATTTTAACGAGAAAGCCAAAGAGTATGTGATCACCCGGCCCGACACGCCGTCGGCCTGGGCGAACTATCTCGGATCGCCGGAGTACGGCGCGATCATTTCCAACAACGCGGGAGGCTACAGCTTCGTGAAGTCCGGTGCGAACGGGCGCGTGATCCGCTACCGTTTCAACTCTGTGGCGATGGACCAGCCCGGCCGCTACATCTACCTGCGCGACCTCGAGGACGGGGACTATTGGTCCGCGTCGTGGGCGCCGGTGTGCAAGCCGCTCGAGAGCTACAAGAGCGAGTGCCGCCACGGTACGGCTTACACGATCATCTCCTCGGAGTACCGGGGAATCAAGGCGGAGACGGCCTACTATGTGCCGAAGGACGCCACCTACGAAGTGTGGAACGCCGTCATCACGAACAATGACACGAAGCCTCGCAAGCTGTCCGTTACGGGCTACTGCGAGTTCGTCAACGACAACAACTACGAGCAGGATCAGGTGAACCTTCAGTACACGCTGTTCATCACCCAGACCTACTTCAAGGGCAATTACGTTCTTCAGACGGAAAATGAGAACTACCACGACCCGAACAAGGAGCGCTTCCTCGGCCTCGCCGGCGCGAAGGTAGACCGTTTCTGCGGCGACCGCGATCGTTTCGTCGGCAACTACAGAAGCTACGCGAACCCGATCGGTGTGGCGGAAGGTCTGAAGGGCGAGCTCAACTACTGCGGAAACTCCTGCGGCGCGCTGGAGAGCGAGATCGTTCTTGCACCCGGCGAGAGCAAGAGACTTACGTACGTTCTCGGACAGAAGCCCGCGGCTGTAGCGGAGAAGATTATCGCCCGCTACGAGCAGGACGGCGTCTGCGAGAAGGAGCTTGCGGAGCTTAAGGAATACTGGCACGCAAAGATCAACAATCTGCAGGTACATACTCCGGACGAGAACTTCAACAACATGGTGAACGTCTGGAACGCATACAACTGCTTCATCACCTTCACGTGGTCGCGCGCGGCTTCCTTCCAGTACTGCGGACTCCGCAACGGTTTCGGCTACCGCGACACCGTGCAGGATATCCAGGGTATCATCCACCTCGCGCCCGAGATGGCTGCGGACCAGATCCGCTTCATGCTCTCCGCGCAGGTGACCAACGGTGCGGGACTTCCTCTTGTGAAGTACACCCACAACCCGGGCCACGAGGACACGCCGGACGACGCTTCCTACGTGAAGGAGACCGGACATCCCTCGTACCGCGCAGACGATGCGCTGTGGCTGTTCCCGACCGTTTACAAGTACATCTCCGAGAGCGGCAACATCGCCTTCCTCGACGAGGAGATCTACTACGCAAACGACATGCAGAAGGGCACGGTGTATGACCACCTGAAGCGTGCGATTGCATTTTCCATGAACAACCTCGGCAACCACGGAATGCCGGCCGGTCTGCATGCGGACTGGAACGACTGCGTGCGCCTCGGCAAGAAGGGCGAGTCCACGTTCGTTGCATTCCAGCTTGTGTACGCCGTGAAGATTTTGCGCAAATACGCGGTGATCAAGAACGATACCGCTTACATCGAATACCTCGATTCGATCAACGCGAAGATGGAGGAGATCCTCTCCGCATGCTGGAACGAGGACCGCTACATCCGCGGTTACAAGGAGGACGGCGAGATCATCGGTCAGCGCACCGATCCCGAGGCTTCCATGTGGCTCAACCCGCAGTCGTGGGCAGTCATCGCCGACTTCGGTACGAAGGAGCAGCAGGAGAAGGCCATGGATTCCGTGGAGCGCGAGCTCAACACGCCGTACGGCGCGATGGTAATGTATCCCGCTTACGAGAATCATGCATTTGACGGCGCATTGATGGTATGCTTCAACAAGTGCGTGAAGGAAAATGCAGGTATCTTCTCGCAGCCGCAGGGCTGGATGATTCTGGCGGAGGCGAAGCTTGG
>JAFZWG010000052.1 GCA_017617395.1 Lachnospiraceae bacterium | reverse complement strand
GGGCTGCGCGTGGGTGTATCTTTTGCGCTTCTCCTCGAACTCCTCATCGGTGTACTGCGATTCGGCGTACTCCTTTAAGTAGTCCACCATCGAGTGACCCACCGCATCGGAAAATGCAGCCTTCTCACGCCACAAAATGGAATCCGGAAGGTACGAGAGACCTTCGAAGGCGTGGCGAAGGAGGTATTTGCCCATGTTGTAATGGTTCCGCTTCATCTCGGGATCGATGCTCATCACGTAGTGAACGAAATCGAGATCGCCGAAGGGAACCCGCGCCTCTAAGGAGTTTACGCTGATGCAGCGGTCGGCGCGGAGCACATCGTACATGTGCAGCTCGCGGACGCGCTTCTGCGACTCCTTCTGGAAAGCCTCCGCGCTGGGCGCGAAGTCGGTGTATTTGTAGCCGAAGAGCTCGTCGGAAATCTCTCCGGTGAGGAGCACACGGATGTCCGTCTGCTCGTGAATTGCCTTACATACCAGATACATGCCCATGCTCGCCCGGATGGTCGTGATGTCGAAGGTTCCGAGGAGCTTAATGACCTCCGGAAGGGAAGAGATAACTTCCTCCGGTGTCATGAATACTTCCGTGTGGTCGGCGCCGATAAAATCGGCAACCTGCTTTGCATACTTTAAGTCGATGGCGTCCTTGCTCATGCCGATGGCAAAGGTGCGGATGGGCTTGTCGCTCTTTCTCGCGGCGATGGCGCACACGAGGGAGGAGTCCAGACCGCCGGAGAGCAGGAAACCGACTTTTGCGTCTGCAACCAGACGTTTTTCAACGCCTGCAATCAGCTTCTCGCGGATCTTGCCGCAGACGGTCTCCAGATCGTCGCCGGAGACTTCCGATACCGCTGCAATGTCGCAGTAGCGGTAGAATTTGCCGCCCTTCCAGTAGCAGCCGGGAGGGAAGGGGAGAATGTGCTCACAGAGGCCTGTGAGGTTCTTCGGTTCGCTGGCAAAAACCACGGTTCCGTTTTTGTCTGTTCCGTAGTAGAGAGGACGGATGCCGATGGGATCGCGGGCTGCGATAAATTCATTGGTCCGCCCGTCGTAAATCACGCAGGCAAACTCCGCATCCAGCTTCGAGAACATCTCGGTGCCGTAGACGCGGTACATCGGAAGAAGAATCTCGCAATCGCTGTCGGTGGTGAAGCGGTAGCCTTTCTTCGAAAGGGCCTCCCGTTGTGCGGCGAAACCGTACAGCTCGCCGTTACATACAACAGCGTCTCCGCCGAGGGTGAAGGGCTGCATGCCGCTGCCCGACAGATCCATGATGGCAAGGCGGTGGAAGCCGAGAAGGCCGTGGCCGGTATCAAGGATGCGCGTATCGTCCGGGCCGCGGGACACGGTCTGCGCAAATCCTTCCGTAAATGCTCTCGGGTCGCTCACCGGCCCGCAGTATCCGATAATGGAACACATGGTATTTCACCTCTTACAAACCGCCCGAAACCCCGCACAATCGCGGGGTTTTTCGGCGGTTTGCATCTTTCCGGGTATATTATTCTACGTCTTGTAAAGCGTCGTAACCTTCTTCGCCGGTGCGGACTTTAATGACATTCTCCACATCGTATACGAAGATCTTGCCGTCGCCGATATGACCGGTGTAAAGCACCTTCTTGGCGGTCTCGATAACCTTGCGTACAGGAACCGCTACGACGACGATGTCAACCTGAATCTTAGGAAGCAGAGTGGCCTCAACCGGAACACCACGATAGAACTCCGGCTTGCCCTTCTGGATACCGCAGCCGAGCACGTGGGAGACGGTCATACCGGTGATACCGATACCCATCATTGCCTCCTTCAACTGCTCGAAGCGGGACTCACGGCAGACAATTTCAACCTTTGTGAACTTCGGCGAACCGTCATCCACAACCGAGGCAACCTTCTTCACAGGAACAGCCTCGGCAACCGGTGTGTCACCGGAGACGGCAACCGCATCGGCAGCCTCAGGGAAGCTGTAAGGAAGACCGGCAACTGCGGGAGCGAAGTCTGCGTAGGAACTCGGAAGACCGTGCTCGGTGCTGTCCAGACCGCGAATCTCTTCCTCGGGCGAAACACGGAGACCGATGGTCTTCTTGATAATCATAAACGTGATGGTCATGCATACTGCAGTCCATGCAAGGATGGCAGCGATACCAAGTGCCTGAATGCCTAAAAGCTTGGGACTACCGGTGTAGAACAGACCTTCCAACCCGGCGGGAGCCTTCGGGTTTGCCAGCAAACCTACGGCGATGGTTCCCCAGATGCCGTTCGCAAAATGCACACCGACGGCACCGACGGGATCGTCCACATGGCACTTCAGATCGAGAACTTCAACAACAACTACAACCAGGATACCGGATACGATACCGACGATGCTTGCACCTAAAGCGTCCAAAGCGTCGCACCCTGCGGTGATACCTACAAGACCTGCCAGGGAGGCGTTAAGGCACATCGAAACATCGGGCTTGCCGTTCTTAATCCAGGTGTACAACAAAGTGGTGCAGGTGGCAACCGCCGGAGCGATCGTCGTGGTGACGAAGATGGAAGCAAGGGAGTTTCCGTCCCAGGCAGCAGCGCCGTTGAAACCGTACCAGCCAAACCACAGGATGAAGCATCCAAGAGCACCTAAGGTGATGGCGTGACCGGGAATAGCGTTAACTTTCGTAACTTTACCGCTCTTGTCTTTTACGTATTTGCCAAGGCGGGGACCAACCAGGATAGCACCGATCAATGCGGTGAGACCGCCGACGGAGTGGATCGCTGCGGAACCTGCGAAATCATGGAAACCAAGCTTCACAAGCCAGCCCTGCGAGTTCCAAACCCAACCAGCTTCAATGGGGTAAACAAACAGCGAAATGACGCCGGAGTAAATACAATAGGAGATGAACTTCGTGCGCTCTGCCATGGAGCCGGATACGATGGTGGCTGCCGTTGCGCAGAACACAAGGTTGAATACGAAGGAAGGAGCCATTCCGTCCTCGAGGAACCCACCGAAATCGGTGAAGATCTTAAGATTCGGAACGCCGATAAATCCGCATACATAATCCTCGGCCATCATGAGAGAGAAGCCGAGCAGTACGAAAACAACCGTACCGATACAGAAATCCATGAGGTTCTTCATGATGATGTTGCCGGCATTTTTCGCACGGGTGAAACCGGTCTCAACCATGGCGAACCCGGCCTGCATGAAGAACACGAGTGCGGCTCCGATCAGGAACCAGATACCAAAAGCTTCTTTTGTGACAATTGAGGTAATATCGGTGATTGACATAGCAAGCACCTCCTTTGTAAATACTCCCTGTAGGTCCGTCCGGCTCCATCGGCCGGCGTCGCTGCAGAGGCATGGAACCCCTTTTCCTTTGTTTTACTACACTTATTTCCGCCGGGCGGCTCCCGCAACTCTCCAGCGGAGCTGCGTGGAGCCGTCCGGTTTTGTTTTGCTATGATCAGCGTACGCTGAAGAGGATGTCGCCGTAGGTCGGATACGGCCAGTAGCTTCTCGCCGTGAGGGTCTCGGCCTCATCGCAGGCGATGCGAAGCTCGGTCATCGCAGGCAGAACCTTGTCGCGGATAAACTCGGACTCGGGAATGATTCCCTCGATCTCGCGGAGCGAAACCATGGTGCTCTCCAGAACTTCCGTGCGCTCGTCGATGATGTCGGTGAGAGCGGAGAGTCTTGCGATCAGCTTGCTGTCGCGGCGGCAAGGAATGGATCCGTCCACAGCCTTCTTCGCAGCAACGTCTCTTGCGAGATCCGATGCGTATTTGTCGACTGCCGGTGCAATCTGGGTCTTGGCCATGTCAACCATGGTGTTGGCCTCGATGGCAACGCTCTTGCAGTAGTTCTCCAGCATGATGTCAACACGGGAGCGAAGCTCGTCCATGGTGAACACACCGTGGGAGATGAGCATATCGGCGTTCTTCTTATCAAGAAGGTGAGGCATGCAGTCGGCCGTCGTGCGGTAGTTGGAAAGACCGCGAACCTCCGTTGCTTCCTTGATCCAGGCATCGTCGTAACCGTTGCCGTTGAAGATGATGCGCTTGTGATCCTTGATGGTCTTCTTGATCATGGCGTGCAGCGCGTCCTCAAAGTTCTCGGCGCCCTCCAGGCGGTCGGCGTAAATCTTGAGCGATTCCGCAACGGCACTGTTGAGCATGATGTTTGCGCAGGCGATGCTGTTCGAGGAGCCGAGCATACGGAACTCGAACTTGTTGCCGGTAAATGCGAACGGCGACGTACGGTTGCGGTCGGTCGTATCGCGGTTGAACTTCGGAAGAACATCAACACCGAGCTTCATAACGGTCTTCTCGGTTCCGGCGTAAGGCGTATCGGTGTCAATCGCCTCCAAAACGGCGTTCAGCTCGTCACCTAAGAACATCGAGATAACTGCAGGCGGAGCCTCGTTTGCGCCGAGACGATGGTCGTTGCCGGCGGTAGCTACGGAGAGACGGAGCAGATCCTGATAGTCGTCCACGGCCTTGATGACCGCGCACAGGAACAACAGGAACTGTGCATTTTCATAAGGCGTATCTCCGGGGGAGAGAAGGTTCTGGCCGTTGTCCGTTGCGATGGACCAGTTGTTGTGCTTGCCGGAGCCGTTCACGCCTGCGAAAGGCTTCTCATGAAGCAGGCAGACAAGACCGTGCTTGGCAGCAACCTTCTGCATGATCTCCATCGTCAACTGGTTGTGGTCCGTTGCGATGTTGGTGGTGGAGTAGATCGGCGCAAGCTCGTGCTGTGCGGGAGCCACTTCGTTGTGCTCGGTCTTCGCAAGGATGCCGAGCTTCCAGAGTTCCTCGTTCAGGTCCTTCATGTAGGCCTGTACGCCGGGCTTGATAACGCCGAAGTAGTGATCGTCAAGTTCCTGTCCTTTCGGAGGCTTGGAACCGAAGAGCGTGCGGCCCGTGAACCGAAGGTCAGGGCGCTTGTCATACATTTCCTTGGAAATGAGGAAGTATTCCTGCTCCGGTCCGACGGAGGAGATGACGCGCTTCGCCGTGGTGTTGCCGAAGAGGCGAAGGATACGAAGTGCCTGCTTGCTGAGAGCCTCCATGGAGCGCAGCAGCGGGGTCTTCTTGTCCAGGGCGTGTCCGCCGTAAGAGCAGAACGCGGTGGGAATGCAAAGGGTGTTGCCCTTTAAGAATGCGTAGGAAGTCGGATCCCATGCGGTGTATCCTCTCGCCTCGAAGGTGGCGCGAAGGCCGCCGCTGGGGAAGGAGGATGCATCCGGCTCGCCCTTGATGAGCTCCTTGCCGGAGAACTCCATGATCACGCCGCCGTCCGGAGACGGGGAGATGAAGCTGTCATGCTTCTCGGCGGTGATACCGGTGAGCGGCTGGAACCAATGCGTAAAATGCGTTGCTCCCTTGCCGACTGCCCATTCCTTCATCGCTTCTGCTACGGCATTGGCAACACTTGCGTCGAGTTCCGCACCCTCATCGATGGTGCGACGGAGGGATGCATAAACCTTGGCGGAGAGAGTCGCCTTCATGACTCTGTCGTCAAACACATCACATCCGAAGTAATCCGGGACCGTTGTCGTTGTCTTCATAATTTTCTCCTTTCGCTCCGGAAATCAGAAGAGGCGCCTCCCGTACCGTTTGGGTACGAAAGACGCCTTTGCCTTTCTTGATCCGAAATCGTTTTTGTGCAATTGTTTTCTAAAAAAGAGAAAGCGCCTCTGAGTGATCACTCAAAGACGCCGTTGCCTTTCATGAGCCCATTTATACACCCGCATTTTCCGATTGTCAAGCCCTTTTTTGAAAAATTTTGCGAGTCTTTTTCCGGGCTTTCGAAAAATCCGGTTCCTTAATGTTGGCTTTTGGTTGGCCGGAAATAATAAAGCGCCTTTCGGGTTGACGGTTCTTTGGGAATGTGTCGATAAAAAACCGAAAAAAAGCGCTTGACAAATCCGGAATGTGGCATTAAAATGCGGACAAATGAGCAAAGGCGTTCATTTTCGGGTCGGGAAACGACCCGGAAGTGGATGCCTTTCTTTTTGTTTAGGAGGTAAAAGAACATGGCTGTGATGCGAGAGGGTGACATCCGGATCCCGTCCGGATGTGCAATTGCCGCCGTTATTTCAAAGGAAGGTAACAAGATGAGCGGACAGGCGATCATGGAGTCGATGAAGCCGATGCATGACCGCTCAAACGGACTCGGCGGCGGATTTGCCGGGTACGGCATTTATCCCGAGTACAAGGATTACTATGCGCTTCATCTGTTCTTCGACTGCCGCGATACCCGGAAGGAGTGCGAGGCATTTCTTAAGGAGAGCTTTGAGGTTGTCAAAGGCGAGCTGATCCCCACGAGGAAGATCCCCGAGATTACGGATGAGCCCATTATCTGGCGGTATTTTGTGACACCGCTCCGCTCCGTGCTTGCGGACCTGCAGCTCGATGAGAAGGAGTTCGTGGCGCGCACGGTCATGAAGATCAACACCGAGATGAAAGGTGCGTATGTTTTCTCCAGCGGAAAAAACATGGGAACCTTCAAGGCGGTGGGCTTCCCCGAGGACGTCGGCCGGTTCTACTGCCTCGATGAGTACGAGGGCTACTGCTGGACCGCCCACGGCCGTTATCCTACGAACACGCCCGGCTGGTGGGGCGGCGCGCATCCGTTCACGCTTCTCGACTATTCGGTCGTTCACAACGGCGAGATCTCCTCGTACGATGCGAACCGCCGGTTCATCGAGATGTTCGGCTACAAGTGCAACCTCAAGACCGATACCGAGGTCATCACTTACATCCTCGACTACCTGCTGCGAGTGCAGGGCTTAACGCTCACAGAGGCGGCAAATGTCATTGCGGCGCCGTTCTGGAGCACCATCGAGAGCAAGACCGATGAGTACGAAAAGAAGAAGCTTCAGTACCTTCGGACCGTGTTCCCGAGCCTCCTGGTCACCGGACCATTCTCCATCGTGCTCGGTTTTGACGGCGGGCTGATGGCCCTCAACGATCGACTGAAGCTACGGTCGATGGTTGTCGGCGAAAAGGATGACAAGGTGTTTATCGCAAGCGAGGAAGCGGCAATCCGTGTGATGGAGCCCAATGTGGAAAATATCTGGGCGCCTGCCGGCGGAGAACCGGTCATCGTGACGGTAAAGGAAGGGGCGTATTGATATGGGAATCGATTTCATCTATCCGGAATATGAAGTGGTGCGCAATGAGAATCGCTGCATCACCTGCCGCGTTTGCGAGCGACAGTGCGCGAACGAGGTGCATACATACAATGAAGAGAAGGGCGTGATGGTCAGTGACGAGAGCAAATGCGTCAACTGCCAGCGCTGCGTATCGCTCTGCCCGACCAGAGCATTGAAGATTGTCAAGAGCGACTGCCGACTTCGCGAAAACGCGAACTGGCAGGAGGATACCATCAAAGAGATCTACAAGCAGGCCAACAGCGGCGGCGTACTGCTGTCCTCGATGGGCAACCCGAAGCCGTTGCCGGTGTACTGGGACCGCATCCTGATCAACGCGTCCCAGGTGACCAACCCGCCGATCGATCCGCTGCGTGAGCCGATGGAGACGAAGGTCTTCTTAGGAAAGAAGCCGCAGCGTGTCGAGCGCGATGCGGACGGAAAATTAACCTGCAAAATGGAGCCGCAGATCGAGCTCTCGATGCCGGTGATGTTCTCGGCCATGAGCTACGGTTCCATCAGCTACAACGCGCATGCATCGCTTGCCCGCGCGGCAACCGAGCTGGGCATCCTCTACAACACCGGTGAGGGCGGTCTCCACGAAGATTTCTACGTGTACGGACCGAACACGATCGTGCAGGTGGCGAGCGGACGATTCGGCGTGCACGAGCAGTACTTAGAGGCCGGCGCGGCAATCGAGATCAAGATGGGCCAGGGCGCGAAGCCCGGTATCGGCGGGCATCTGCCGGGCGCGAAGATCGTCGGCGATGTGTCGAGAACAAGAATGATCCCCGAGGGGTCGGACGCCATCTCGCCGGCACCGCACCACGATATCTACTCAATCGAGGACCTCAGACAGCTCGTCTATTCCTTAAAAGAAGCAACCAACTACAGAAAGCCCGTCATCGTCAAGGTGGCGGCGGTACATAACATCGCGGCAATCGCGAGCGGCATCGCACGAAGCGGCGCGGACATCATCGCCATCGACGGCTTCCGCGGCGGCACCGGTGCGGCGCCCACGAGAATCCGCGACAACGTCGGAATTCCGATTGAGCTTGCGCTCGCGTCCGTCGACCGGCGTCTCCGCGACGAGGGAATCCGCGGCAATGTGTCGCTGGTAGTCGGCGGTTCCATCCGAAGCGCCTCCGATGTGGTCAAGGCGATCGCGCTCGGCGCGGATGCCTGCTACGTCGCAACGGCGGCCCTGCTGGCACTCGGATGTCACCTCTGCCGTACATGCCAGAGCGGCAAATGCAACTGGGGTATCGCAACGCAGCGACCGGATCTCGTAAAACGGTTAAATCCCGACCTCGGCAGCGAGCGTCTGGTGCATTTGATGAACGCATGGCGCCATGAGATCATGGAGATCCTGGGCGGCATGGGCATCAACTCGATCGAGGCACTCCGCGGCAACCGACTGATGCTGCGCGGCGTCGGCCTGAACGAGAAGGAACTGGAGATTCTGGGCATATCGCATGCGGGAGAGTAGCATTTTGCGAAGCTTGGGCAAGAAAACGGCAAACAGAGGTTAACTATGAAACGAGTTTATGTCAACGAAGAGTGGTGCTTAGGCTGCCACCTTTGCGAATACAACTGCGCGTGGGCAAACTCCGGCGTGCGATTCATGACCGACGCCCTCAAGGGGCGGAAAATCTTCCCCCGGATTCATGTCGAGGGGGATTCGAAGATCACGTTCGCGGTTTCCTGCCGCCACTGCGAGGATCCGCTGTGCGTCAAGAGCTGTATCGCCGGCGCCATCCGCAAGGAGGACGGCGTTGTGCGGATCAACCGCGACAAATGCGTCGGCTGCCTGACGTGCGTGCTCGTCTGCCCGTACGGCGCGCTGGCGCCCGCGGAGGACGGAATCATGCAGAAATGCGAGTTGTGCCTCAGCAATTCCTTCGGCGAGCCCGCCTGTGTCAAGGGCTGCCCGAACCATGCGATTGTGTATGAGGAGAGAGGAGGCGCAGAGTGAAACGACATGTCATCATCGGCAACGGAACGGCGGCCGTGGGCTGTATCGAAGGAATCCGAAGTGTGAGTGCTGAGGACACCATCACGGTGATCTCGAAGGAGCCGCACGCGGTGTACAGCCGCCCGCTGATCTCGTATTACCTGGAGGGAAAGACCGACACGGAGCGCATGCGCTACCGCGACGCGGACTTTTATGAGAAAAATGCAGTCGACGTGCGCTACGGTGTCTCCGCGGAGCAGATCGACACGGAGCACGGCGAGATCGTGCTCACGGACGGAACGCACATCCCATACGACGACGTGTGCGTGGCCGCAGGTTCGTCCCCGTTCGTGCCGCCCATGGAGGGGCTTGAGACGGTGGAGAAGCGGTTCGGATTTATGACACTGGACGATGCACTCTCCCTGGAGAAGGAGCTCACGAAGGAGTCCCGCGTGTTGATCGTCGGCGCCGGATTGATCGGCCTCAAGTGTGCCGAGGGAATCCACGGGCGCGTCGGCAGCATCACGGTGTGCGACCTGGCGGACCGAGTGTTGTCGAGTATCCTCGATTCGGAGTGCGCGGCAATCGTGCAGAAGCACCTCGAGGCGAACGGAATCAAATTCCTTCTCTCGGACAGTGTTGCGAAGTTTGCGGGAAACACCGCGACGATGAAGAGCGGCGCGAGTGTAGAGTTTGATGTGTTGGTGCTGGCGGTCGGTGTTCGCGCGAACATCGGCCTGATCAAAGGGATCGGCGGCACCGTAAACCGCGGAATCGTCGTGGATACGGCGATGGCGACATCGGTTCCCGGCGTGTATGCGGCGGGCGACTGTGCGGAAGGCTATGACGCTTCCCTCGGCGCAAACCGAGTGCTTGCGATTCTGCCGAATGCGTACCTGCAGGGGCGCACGGCGGGCATCAACATGGCCGGCGGCGAGGCAGCGTTTACGAACGGAATCCCGATGAACTCGATTGGATTTTTCGGGCTCCACATCATGTCGGCGGGCACGTACGACGGCGAGATGAGCGAGGAGCGCGGCGACGGAGTTCTGAAGCGGTTCTTCGTCAAGGACGATCGCCTCACGGGATACATTTTGATCGGAGAAACCGGACGGGCCGGAATCTACACGGCTCTGGTCCGCGAGAGAACACCGCTCTCGGAGATCGATTTCGAAGCGGCGAAAAAGATTGCGGGAAGCGCTGTATTTTCCGCAGAAGTACGTAGAAAAAAGTTCGGAGGTGCGGTATAATGAAAGTCGATGTGACGAAGCTCGAATATCGTGAGGTCAATGAGAAGCTGCGCTTAAGCGGCAGCGAGTGTATGCTTACGGGATGTCTTGGGCAGCGGTTCATCGCGGCCGGCATGGCGGATCGTGAGATCACCATCGAAGGAACGCCCGGCAACGCCCTCGGAGCCTACTTAAACGGTGCGACGATCAACGTCTGCGGCAATGCGCAGGATGCAGTCGGCGACACGATGAACGCCGGCAGGATCGTGGTTCACGGCAACATCGGAGACGCGGCCGGATACGCGATGCGCGGCGGCCGGATCTACGTGCAGGGCAACGCGGGCTACCGCGCGGGAATCCACATGAAAGCCTACAAGGACAAGGTGCCGGTGATGGTCATCGGCGGCTCCTGCGGAAGCTTCCTCGGGGAGTATCAGGCGGGCGGCGTGATCGTTGTTCTGGGCCTTGCGAAGGACGGGCGCAGGATCGTTGGCAACTTCCCGTGCACCGGAATGCACGGCGGCAAATTGTTCCTTCGCTCGGACGGCGAGGGCATCAATTTCCCGTGGCAGGTGACGGCGAGGCCGGCGGACGAAGCGGATCTTGCAGAGCTTCGCGAATATGTGGATGAGTATTGTAAGTTGTTCGGCTGCGACGCGGCCGAGGTGATGGATGCGCCGTTTACGGTGGTGACGCCGGACAGCCGCAATCCTTACAAACAGCTGTATGTAGCCAATTAAGCGTACGGCTGGGGAATCAGGGAGGAAGTCATGAATTTTTCGGAGAAAGAAGTATTGCAATATGTGATGGAGGAGGACGTAAAATTCGTCCGGCTCGCATTTTGCGACGTGTTCGGAGTGCAGAAAAATGTCTCCGTACTCGCGGAGGAGCTGCCCCGCGCGTTTGAACACGGGATTGCGTTCGATGCGTCCGCGATCACCGGTTTCGGCGACGAGGCGCGCTCGGATCTGATCCTTCATCCGGAACCGGAAACACTGACTCCGCTTCCCTGGAGACCGGAGCACGGGCGTGTTGTGCGCATGTTCTGCCACATCACGTACCCCGACGGAACCCCCTTCGAATGCGATACGAGAAGCCTCTTAAAGCGCGCCGTCGCAGACGCTGCGGCAGCGGGGCTTCGCTTCCGTTTCGGCGCAGAGCAGGAGTTCTATCTCTTTGAGCTCGATGAAAATGACCAGCCCACCAACCGCCCGTACGACCGGGCGGGATATATGGATATCGCCCCGGAGGATCGCGGGGAGAACATCCGCCGCGAGATCTGCCTCACCCTCGAGCAGATGGGCATCCGCCCTGAGAGCTCGCATCATGAGGAGGGGCCGGGACAGAACGAGATCGATTTCCGCTATTCCGACGCCCTGACGGCGGCGGACAATACCATGTCCTTCCAGACCGCGGTCCGCACCGTTGCGAGACGAAACGGTCTGTTTGCGGACTTCTCGCCGAAGCCGATTCCGGACAAGCCGGGCAACGGTTTCCACATCAACATGTCCGTGGATCCGGAAAATGACGAGGCGTTCTACGGCATGATCGCCGGCATGCTGTCGCATGTCGAGGAGATCACCGCCTTCTTGAACCCTTCCGAGGATTCGTACCGCAGACTCGGACAGAGAAAGGCCCCCGGCTACGTTTCGTGGTCCCGCGAGAACCGCTCACAGCTGGTCCGCGTGCCGGCAGTGACCGGCGGAAGCCGCCGTGCGGAGCTTCGCTCGGCAGACCCGACGACCAACCCGTATCTTGCATTTTCCCTGTTGATCTATGCCGCGATCGACGGCATTACGAATAAGATTCCGCTTCCCGCACCTGCGGACATCAACCTCTTCCGTGCGGATTCGGCGACCCTCGCCGGGTTCCGCAAGCTTCCTTCGAGTCTTTCGGCAGCGCGTGCCCTTGCGGGCAGCAGCGAGTTCGTTGCGAGCCATCTGCCGGAGTCGGTCGTGAAGATTTACTGCCAGTGAGAAATCTCTGACAAATCGACGGGGGATTCCCCGAATACGACAGGAAGGGAGGGCACGGCATGAGTTTCGAAGTTCGGATCTACAGCGTGCTGCTGGTATCTTCATCGGCGGGATTTTGCGACTCGATGCGGTCGCTGCTCCCGGAGAACCGGTATTCGCCGGTCAAGATCGCAGGCAGTGTGAGTGCCGCAAACCGCCTGCTTGCAGAGCGGCAGTTTGACTTTGTCATCATCAATGCACCCCTCACGGACGGCACCGGGATTCAGCTCTCGGTGGATGTCGCCGCGGGAGGCAGTTCGATTCCGTTGCTTTTAGTGAAGGGGGACATTTACCCCGAAGTGTTTGACAGGACTGTGGGACACGGCGTCTACGTGCTCTCCAAACCGCTTTCGCACGCCACCACCAGCGTTGCGCTGGCGTGGATGGCGGCGACCCGGGAGAGACTGCGTGCGTCGGAGAAGAAGGAGTTGTCCTTCGAGGAGAAGATGGCGGAGATCCGCGTGGTCAACCGCGCAAAATGGCTCCTGATCAGCGAGCTCAACATGTCCGAGCCGGAGGCGCACCGCTACGTCGAAAAGCAGGCGATGGACCGCTGCGTATCGAGGCGCCAGGTGGCCGAGGAGATCATCAAGACATACTCATAGCGCGTCGAAGGCTTTTGTGCACCCGGCGCGCTTTTTTGTTTATTCGACACAGATGAAGAGGTACTTGTAGTAGGCGTGATTTTCCTCGCTGTCGTAGAGGTTGATCATGCTGATGGAGAAGAGATCGGAACAGGCCGTGAGCCTGTTTCTTTTTATGTACGAAACCATGCGGACGTAGGTTTTGTCGATGTCCGGCGCGTTGTGATCGTGGCAGCACAAAACGGCGCGCTGACCCGGCAGAGGCGTGGTGGAGACACCGTCCGCGGGCAGCAGCGAGAGGCTGATGACCTTGTTGTAGACGTAGTGCTTCTTCGCGAGATCCTCGTAGGCGATTGTGACGCCCGAGGGGAACATGAGAAGGCTGTCATCCTCTGCGGCCTTCGCCAGATGCGCGGAGATGTCCTTCGCGATATCGGCTGCGTGAAATGCTTCGCCTCGGTTGGCAACCGGCGTCTGCGTCATGCTCATCATCGGAATGTCCGCAAGAAACGGCGTGCCGGGCTTGCGGCGCTCAAACTGCCCCAGAATCCACATCCCCAGATGCAGTGCCGCTATTTTTTTATTGATGTTGTAGAGCTCTCGCTGCATGTCGAGGATACGCGCGTTGACGAGCCGCAGGATGCCCTCCTTCGAGAGGCTGTGAACGATGTTGCCGATCTCCGCGAGCGAGGCGCCCGCCTGCCGCATCGTCGTGATGAAGAAAAATGAGCTGATCTGCGACGCCGAGTAGTAGTGGTAACCGTTCGTCGGATCCACCCACGGCATCAAGATTCCCTGTTCGTAGTAATGGCGAAGTGTGTCCCGCGTCGTGACGCAGAGCTTCGCAAACTGGCCGACCGTCAGGTTATATTCCTGACGGCGCGCGCCGGTGTCGTCCAAGTAGTTCATATCGTATTCCCCCGTAAAAACAATCTTGCATAACCCCGTGAAAAAATCTCTTGACCTGGGGGTTACCCCCAAGAGTAGTATAACAGCGAACGTGTAAATCCGCAAGCCGTTTTCGCGGTTTGCAGGGAAACTATTGGATGAACAAAGGAGTACAACATGGAAGACATCAAGGGAACCATCACCCGCATTATCGCCGAGTATCTGGACAAGGATGCGTCGGAGGTTGATACGGCGGCGCGCTTTACGGAGATCGGGCTCGACTCTCTGGACATTATGGAGCTTGTGATGCAGATGCAGGAGGAGCTTGACTGCAAGATCGAGCTCACGCAGGAGATCACGTCGATCGACAAGCTCGCGGAGGTTGTTGCCGCGCAGAAGGCAGGCTGACGTAACGAAGTATGCTGAGGAAATGTCGGGGCCGCAAGGCCCCGTGAAGAAATAGGAGAAATTACCATGGGGAACAATCCGATTTGTAAAATGCTCGGGATCGACTATCCGGTAATTCAGGGCGGTATGGCATGGATCGCCGACGCGGAACTCGCGGCGGCGGTTTCCAATGCCGGCGGCCTCGGTCTGATTGCGGCGATGAACTCAAACGGTGAGCAATTGCGCGTGCAGATCCGCCGTGCGAAGGAGCTGACGGACCGGCCGTTCGGCGTGAATCTCATGCTGATGAGCCCGTACATCGCGGAGGCGGTCGACGTCGTGTGCGAGGAGAACATCCCGGTCGTGACGACCGGCGCAGGCAATCCTGCGCAGTACATGGAGAAGCTCAAGGCGGCCAACGTGAAAGTCATCTGCGTGGTGGCGAGCGTGACGCTCGCGGTGATGTGCGAGCGGATGGGAGCTTCCGCCGTGGTGGCGGAGGGCTGCGAGTCCGGCGGACACGTCGGGGAGACGACCACGATGGCGCTGGTACCGCAGGTGGTTGACGCGGTCTCGATTCCGGTGATCGCGGCGGGCGGTATCGCCGACGGTAGAGGCATGGCCGCTTCGCTCTTGCTGGGGGCGAAGGCTGTGCAGATGGGAACACGTTTCCTGACCGCAAAGGAGTGCAACGTGCACGCAAACTACAAGGCGAAGGTACTTGCCGCGAAGGACCGCGATACGATCGTGACCGGCAAGACATTAGGGCATCCGGTGAGGGCACTGAAGAACCGGATGACGAGAGCATTTGCCGAGGCGGAGCGCGATCCGAACACGACGCCCGAGACGCTCGAGGCGATGGGCGCAGGCGCGCTGCGAAGAGCGGCCCGTGAGGGTGATGTGCAGAACGGTTCGTGCATGTGCGGCCAGATCGCGGGACTCGTAAAGACCGAGGACACGTGCGCGGACATCATCCGCGGCATCTGTGCGGATGCGGAGCAGCTGTTGTCGTCGGGCGCGGCACACGAACTCTTGCTGTAAGGCGCGGGTGATTGCCTTGTGAGGCAGCCGCGAAGATTTTGGTGCGGGCATTTGCCGAAGGAGAATTATGGGAAAGACAGCGTTTCTCTTCGCAGGACAGGGGAGCCAATACCCGGGAATGGGAAGAGAATTATACGATACATGCGCAGAGGTTCGTGAGTTGTTCGCCGCGGCGGAGCAAATCCGCCCGGGGACGCTCACGCAGATGTTTGAGGGAAGAGAGGACGAGCTGCGTCGGACGGACAACACGCAGCCGTGCCTCTTTTTGGCGGATCTGGCGGCAGCGGTTGCGCTGCGAAGCCGCGGAATCCGCCCGGATGTGACAGCGGGCTTTTCGCTCGGAGAGATTGCGGCGCTCGCGGAGGCGGGCGTTTTGTCTGCGGAGGATGCATTCCGGCTGGTGTGCCGAAGAGGCTCGCTCATGCAGGCGGCCGCGGAGCGCGAGAGCGGGAAAATGATCGCCGTGCTTCGCATGGACACGGCGGAGCTCGAGGCTTTGTGTGCCGAGTTGCAGGTCTATCCGGTCAACTACAACTGCCCGGGGCAGATCGTGGTTTCCGGGCGCGTTGACGCGATGGAGGCGCTGAAGGCAGCGCTTACGGAGCGGAACGTGCGGTTCATCGAGCTTGCGGTGGGCGGACCGTTCCACACACCGTACATGGCGAGCGCGTCGGAGAGCCTTCGGGAAATGTTCACGGAGCTCACATTTGCCGCACCGAAGCTGCCGCTTTACGCAAACCGCACGGCGAAGCCGTACCCGGCGGACGCGGCGGGGATCGCGGACACGGTGGCGGGGCAGATCAGAAATCCCGTGCGCTTTGAGCAGACGCTTCGAAACATGGCCGAGGCCGGCGTGACAACGTTCATCGAGTGCGGGCCGGGCAAGACGCTTGCGGGCTTTGTGAAGCGGACCGTGTCGGGCGCGCAGATCTTCGGAGTGAGCGATGCCGCGACACTTGCGGCGTGCGCGGAAGGCTTGAAATAAGTGATTTGCATGAGGGGAGTGTATCGGAAAATGTTACAGGGCAAGACGGCCGTCGTGACCGGCGGCACGAGAGGAATCGGCTTCGCGATCGCGAAGAAACTGGCCGGTGACGGCGCGAACGTGGCGGTAGTCGCGACGCGCGGCGGCGAGGCAGCGGAGCGGGCAATTGCAGAGCTTGCGGCTTTGGGTGTCACCGCGAAGCTATATCTGTGTGATATCAGAAACGCCGAGGCGGTGGATGCGGCAGCGGCGGAGATTTTACAGGATTTCGGCGGCGTGGACGTTCTGGTCAACAACGCGGGAATCACGAGGGACAACATTTTGCCCGGCTTGAGCGCCGCGGACATCGACGACGTGATCGATGTGGACCTCAAGGGAGCCATCTTCGTCACGAAAGCATTTGTCCGCAGCATGATGCGGAAGCGAAGCGGAAGCATCATCAACATAAGCTCTGTGGTCGGCCTGATGGGCAACCGCGGGCAGGCGAACTATGCGGCGGCTAAGGCGGGCCTGATTGGCTTTACAAAGACGATCGCAAAGGAGTACGGCGGACGGGGCATTCGCTGCAATGCGGTTGCGCCGGGATATATCGCGACCGAGATGACGGCGGCACTTCCCGAGGAGGCGAGGGAGGCGCTTGTAAAGAGCCTGCCGCTCGGAAGACTGGGCAATCCCGAGGATGTTGCGGACACGGTGCTGTTCCTTGCGGGCGACGCGTCCGGATACATCACGGGAGAAGTGATCAAAGTGGACGGAGGAATGTATGTGTAGAGTAGTTGTGACGGGAATGGGAGTGATCACTCCCGTGGGAAACAGTATCGATGAATTCTGGAGCAGCCTGACGACCGGCGTGTGCGGTGTCGACCGCATCAACCGCTTCGACGCGAGCCGGCTGAAGGTACACCTGGATGCGGAAGTCAAGGGCTTCGAGCCGAAGGCATGGTTTGACACCGTGCAGGAGATTCGCCGCTCGGACCTTTTTATGCAATACGCGATGGCGGCTGCGAAGCAGGCGGTCGACCAGAGTAAAATTCTCGAGAGCGACCTCGACCGCGAGCGCTTCGGCGTGTACATCGGCTCGGGCATCGGAGGCATCAACACGACGATCCGCGAGATGACGCGCCTGGCGGAGAAGGGACCGGACATGGTCTCGCCGTTCTTCGTGCCGATGATGATCAGCAACATGGCGGCCGGCGCGGTTTCCATCCGCTTCGGCGCGAAGGGACCGACCCTGCCGGTGGTGACGGCGTGTGCAACGTCGACGCACACGATCGGCGAGGCGTACCGCACGATCAAGCACGGCTACGCCGACGCGATCATCGCGGGCGGCAGCGAGGCGTCGATCAACGAGCTGGCGATGGCGGGATTTATCAACTGCCAGGCCTTGAATCTCTCGGAGGACCCAAGCGAGGGCAGCCTTCCGTTTGACAAGAGAAGAGGCGGATTTGTCATGGGCGAGGGCGCGGGCATCGTTGTCCTCGAGGAATATGAGCACGCGAAGGCGCGCGGCGCGAAGATCTACGCGGAGGTTGTCGGCTACGGCAACACGTCCGATGCGTACCACATCACGGCGCCGGACCCGGAGGGCGACGGCGCGGTCCGCGCCATTCAAATGGCCGTGAAGGAAGCGGGCATCGGCGACGGGGACGAGATCTATGTCAACGCGCACGGAACCGGCACGCACCTAAACGATGCGATGGAGACGAAGGCTCTCAAGAAGGTGTTCGGCGAGAAGGCGTACGAGCTGCACGTCAGCTCGACGAAGTCGATGACCGGCCACATGATGGGCGCGACCGGCGCGGTCGAGGCGATCGCCTCGGTGCTTGCGCTCTCGGAGGGCACGGTTCCGCCGACGATCAACTACCGCGAGAAGGACGAGGAGTGCGACCTCGATTACACCCCGAACACGGCGGTGAAGGCAGAGCTTACGTGCGCAATCAGCACGTCGCTCGGGTTCGGCGGTCACAACGCGTGCATCGCGTTTCGGAAAATGTAAGGAGCTTACACGATGAAATCCCTGGAAGAATACGCAGCGCTTTTTGAGAAACTCGCCCTCACGGAGCTGACCGTGGTGGAGGGGGATCAAAAGATCTGCCTGAAAAAACAGCCGGCGCCGGTAGCGCCGGTATTCGCGGCACCCGGGCAGACGCAGGCCCCGGTGCACGCAACCCCTGCGGCTGAAGCGGGAGCAAAGCCGTCGGCAGCCGGAAACGCGCAGCCGGCGGCGCCCGCCGATGCTGGGCGCGCGGCGCGAACCGGAGAGGTGGTGCGATCGCCGCTTCTCGGGGTATTTTACGCCCGTGTGAACGGGGAGGCGAGACGCCTCGGCGAGCAGGTCCGCAAGGGCGACGTGCTGTGCACGATCGAGGCGATGAAGATGATGAACGAGGTGACGGCTCCCGCGGACGGCGTGATCACGGAGATCTTAGCGACCGACGGCGCGTTGGTGGAGTACAATCAGGAATTGTTTGTGATCGGCTGAGGGCCGCGAGGGAGAGAGTATGAACCGGGAAGAGTTAAAGAGCATTTTGCCGCACCGCGAGCCGATGCTTTTGCTGGATGAGGCCGACCGAAACGAGGACGGCACGGCGACGGCATTTTACACGGTGCGAGGGGACGAGTACTTTTTGCAGGGGCATTTTCCGGGCAATCCGATCGTGCCGGGCGTAATCCAGTGCGAGATGATGGCGCAGTCCGCGTGCGTTCTGTTCGCGGACCGGATGAGCGACGGCGCTTTGGCGGTGTACACGGGAATCGACAAGGTCCGGTTCCGCGGCATGGTGAAGCCCGGCGACCGCATCCGCATCGACACGAGGGAAGTGCGCTCGTGCCCGCCGTTGTTCGTCGTGAAGAGCGAGCTCTCGGTGGACGGAAAGAAGTGCGCGGGCGGCGAGTTGTCGTTCGCGATTGTGAACGCCTGAGGGTCGGAAAGTCGGAGGAAAAGCGATGTTTACGAAAATCCTGATTGCAAACCGCGGCGAGGTGGCGGTCCGGGTGATTCGCGCGTGCAAGGAAATGGGCATCGAGACGGTGGCCGTGTATTCGGAGGCCGACGCGGACGCGCTGCACGTGGTCATGGCGGACGAGAGCTACTGCATCGGCGGGCCGCTTGCGAAGGACAGTTATCTCAACATGGACTCGCTTGTGACGCTTGCGAAGCGAACCGGCGTCTCGGCGATTCATCCGGGGTACGGAATGCTCGCGGAAAATGCGGATTTTGCGCAGATGTGCGAGGAAAATGAGATCGCCTTCATCGGCCCGAGCGCCGAGGTCATGCGGAAAATGGGCCAGAAGGAAACCGCGCGGGAGATCGCGATCGCGGCCGGTGTTCCGGTGACACCAGGCAGCGGGACGCTCGCGAACGCGGGTGAGGCTGTCGAGGCGGCGGATCGGATCGGTTACCCGGTCATTTTGAAGGCGCGCTCGGGCGGCGGCGGACGCGGAATCCGTGTTGTGCGGGAAGCCGCGGAGATGGAGAGTGCATTTGACACCGTGCGCAAGGAGGCGATGAGCTCGTTCGGCGACGACGGTGTTTTCCTGGAGCAATACCTCGAGGAGGTCAAGCACATCGAGGTTCAGATACTTGCGGACCGGGACGGCCGCGTCGTGATCTTAGGGGACCGCGACTGCTCGGTGCAGAGAAGAAATCAGAAACTGATCGAGGAGTGCCCGGCGCCGGCGCTTTCGGCTAAGCTTCGGGAGCAGATGTACGCCGCGGCGGTACGGCTTGCGAAGGCGGTCGGCTACACGACCGTGGGAACCGTGGAGTTCCTCGTGAAGGGCGACAGCTTTTACTTCATGGAGATGAACACGCGGCTTCAGGTGGAGCACTCTGTGACCGAGATGGTCTGCGGCATCGACATTGTCGAGTGGCAGATCCGCACGGCGGACGGCGTGGCGATCCCGTTCGGCGAGAAGGAGCTCGCAAGCGGCCGGCACGCGATCGAGTGCCGCATCTGCGCGGAGAGCGGGAAGGATTGTCTGCCGCAGGCGGGACGCGTGGAGATGCTTCACATCCCGGGCGGCGTGGACGTGCGCTTTGACTCGGCGCTGTATCAAAACTGCACGGTGACGCCATTTTACGATTCGATGCTCGGCAAGCTCGTCGTGTGCGCGGACACGCGCGACGGCGCGATCCGGAAGATGAAATGCGCCCTGTCCGAGTTCGTTTTGGTGGGGGTCGCGAACAACCGCGAGCTGCACATGAAATTCATGGAGAACGGGGAGTTCCGCGGCGGAAGCTACGACACGGGGCTCTGCCGGAGGATATTGTAAACGATGGATCTTAGGAAGCTGTTTTTAAAGGCGAACAATGAGCCCGAGGGCACCAATTCGTTCCTGCGCACGCGCTATGTCAACTGCCGCGACTGCGGGAAGAAGCTGTCCGTGGCGCGGGTCCGCAAAAACCTCTTCGTCTGCCCGGAGTGCGGGCGGTACATGACGGTTCGCGCGAGGCGCCGCATCCTGATGCTCACGGACCGGCGAAGCTTTACGGAGCTCGACCGCGAGCTCGAGTCCCGCAACATTCTGGGCTTTCCGGAGTACGAGGCGAAACTGACGGCGGCGCAGGAGAAAAGCCGTGAGCGTGAGGGCGTCGTGTGCGGTGTCGCGACGATCGACGGACACCGGTGCTGCATCTTCGCGATGGACGCGAACTTCATGATGGGCTCGATGGGGTCGGTCGTGGGAGAGAAGATCACCAGATTGTTCGAATATGCGACCGGGCGCGGGCTGCCGGTGATCGGCGTGACCGTCTCGGGCGGAGCGAGAATGCAGGAGGGCATGTACTCCCTGCTTCAGATGTCGAAGGTATCCGCGGCGGTGCGGCGCCACAGTAACGCCGGCAACCTCTACGTTGTGCTCTTAACGGACCCGACGACGGGCGGTGTGGACGCAAGCTTTGCGATGCAGGGTGACATCACTTTGGCAGAGCCGGGCGCAAGAATCGGATTTGCGGGGCCCCGCGTCATCGAGAAGAGCTTAAAGCAGGCGTTGCCGAAGGATTTTCAGCGGGCGGAGCGGGTGCTTTCGTGCGGATTTATCGACGCGATCGTGCCCCGGAACGAGCAGAAAGGGTATCTGGCGAAGATTCTGGAACTGCACGGGCTGTAAAATGGAACAGCTGGAAAATACACGATACTACTACAGTAGAACAAACGGAGAGACCACGGGATGGAGGACTACGAAATCGTGCTGGGAGCGAGGGGTGACCGGCGGCTCACGGCGACGGACTACATACAGCGGATGGTTCCCGATTTCATCGAGTTTCACGGCGACCGACTCTACGGGGACGACCGCGCGGTGATCGCGGGAATCGGCTCGGTGGCGGGCGTTCCGGTCACGGTGATCGGAATCGAGAAGGGCAAGACGACGGCGGAGCGGATCCGCCGTAACTTCGGAAGCGCGCACCCGGAAGGGTATCGCAAGTCGCTTCGACTGATGAAGCAGGCCGCCAAATTCCACCGCCCGGTGCTGTGCATCGTGGATACCGCGGGTGCATTTTGCGGCGTGGACGCGGAGGAGCACGGCCAGGGACGGGCGATTGCGGACAATCTCTTCGAGATGGCGGACCTGGCGACGCCGATCCTCTCGCTGATCATCGGTGAGGGCGGCAGCGGCGGCGCGCTCGCGCTGTGCCACAGCGACCGCATCTGGATGATGGAGGACGCATACTTCAGTGTCGTGTCGCCGGAGAGCTGCGCGAACATCCTCTGGAAATCGACGGAGAAGGCGGCCGAGGCCGCGAAGTCTCTTGGGCTCACGGCGGCGAAGCTTCACAAGGCCGGCCTGATCGACCGCGTGTGCAGAAACGACGAGCGAAAGAAGCTGGCTGCGGACATCGCGGAGGAGCTTACGAGGCTTGCGGAGCTTCCGATGCCCGAGCTTCTGGAGGGGCGCTACCGGAGATTCCGAAGGGTCGGCTACTAGTTTGGCGTATTCCGAAGGAACGACCGCAAAACTCGAATGAAAGGCGGCAAACACCGCTTCTTCGATAAAACGATGGGACAACAAACAAATGTCAATTATCTATGAGGACTATTATCGGGAGATCGCGTCGCCGGAGGGCGGAATCGCACGGATCAAGACGCGGTGTCCCGGGAATTTCAACTTTGCGTACGACGTGGTGGACCGCCACGCGCGAGAGTGCCCGGGGAAACTTGCGCTGGTACACCGAAGCGCCGAGGGGGAAGTGACGAGATACACCTTCGCGGACATCAAGCGCCTTACGGACAAGGCGGCAAATGCCCTGACAACGCTCGGTATCGCCAAGGGCATGCCGGTGTTTTTGCTTCTGAAGCGTCGCGCGGAGTTCTGGATCGCGATCATCGCGCTTCACAAGATCGGCGCGGTCGCGGTGCCGACGTCGCACATGGTTTCCGCGGAGGACATCGCGGAGCGGGCACGCACGGCACACGCGAAAGCCATTCTCTGCGCCTGCACGGAGGACCTTTGCGGCAAGGTAGCGGAGGCGGTGTGCGGCACGGACGTGATTCCGATCACGGCGGGCGGACGCTACAAGGACTGGGTGGACTTTAACGAGATTGTCGAGGCTGCGGACGATGCGTGGGAGCGCGCGGAGACGAAGGCCTCGGACGATATGCTGTATTATTTTACGTCGGGGACGAACGGCGCGCCGAAGGCGGTTGTGCATGATTATTCGTACCCGATCGCGCACATCTACACCGCGCTTCGCTGGCACGGCGCCACGGACGGCGGGCTGCACCTCACGGTCGCAGACTCCGGCTGGGCCAAGTCGGCGTGGGGAAAGCTGTACGGCCAGTGGTTCGTCGGTTCGGCGGTCATGGTGTACGATTATGAGAATTTCTTTGCGGGCGAGATGCTCCGCGTCATCGAGGAGGAGCGCATCACAACATTTTGCGCGCCGCCCACGATCTATAAGTATTTCATCCTGGAGAATCTCGGAAGATACGACTTCTCCGCGCTTCGGCAGGTGACGACGGCGGGAGAGCCGATGCCGGCGGAGGTCGCGAAGCGATTTGCCGAGGCGACGGGCTTAACGGTTCGGGACGGTTTCGGCCAGACCGAGACGGCGCTGCAGATCTGCACGCCGGTTTCGGGTACGCCCGTTGCGGGCAGCGTCGGAAAGGCGTCGCCTTTGTACCGGATCGTGCTCGCGGACGAGGACGGGAACGAGGCCGCAGCCGGTGAGGAGGGCGAGATTGTCATCCTTCCGGAGGAGAGCGGCGTTCGTCCGATCGGAATCTTCAAGGGTTACCTCGGCGAGCCGGAGCGCTACGAACAGGTGTGGCGCGGCGGCGTGTATCACACCGGCGACAAGGCACGCAGGGACGCGGACGGCAACATTTTCTTCGTCGGCCGGAACGACGACGTCATCAAATCAAGCGGTTACCGCATCGGTCCGTCCGAGGTGGAGGACATATTGATGCGCCACCCGGCGGTGTTCGAGTGTGCGGTGACGGGCTTTCCGTCGAAGACGCGCGGCACGGTCGTGAAGGCGAGCGTGATCCTGAATCAGGGCTTCCGGCCGGAAGGGCACCTGAAGACGGAGCTGCAGGATTTTGTGAAGGAGCGCGCCGCAATCTACAAATACCCTCGAATCATCGAGTTCGCGGAGCAGCTGCCGCGGACCGCGAACGGCAAGATCAGCCGTGCGCTGATCCGGCAAAAGGACGAGACGGCACAGCGAACCTTACAAAAAAACAAGTGATTTGAGTGGCGCAAGCCACTTGCGAATTGTCAGACAGTGTGATATCATTACAATGTTTGAGAATCGGGACTCTCCGTGGTTTCCGCGGAGAGTCTTTTATATAGGAGAGTCACATGCGAATTGCTATCGTGGATGACAGTCGCGAGGATTCGGCGCACCTGCAGAGAGATCTGCAGACGTGCATCTCCGAGATTGGTTACACGCAGGTTTCATTTGAATTGTACGACAGCGGTCAATCGTTCCTGAACATCTTTGAGCCGGGACGGTTTGATTTGGTGTTCCTTGATATCTATATGGGCGACACGCTCGGAATTCATGTTGCGGAGGCTATCCGCAAGGTGGACAACGTTGTTCGCATCTCATTTATCACCACAAGCAATGATTTTGCGGCGGAGAGCTACGCGGTGAGCGCGGATTACTATCTCCTAAAGCCGTTCAACACTGCTTCGGTTCGGAAAATGCTTCATTCCATCGACCTCTCGGAATATGAGCGCGAGCGCTACATCGTCCTTCCCGACGATACGAAGTGCCGCATGTGCGACATCGTCTATACGGAGTACAGCAACCACAAGGTCATGGTGCATTTTACGGACGGTACCGTGCACGGGCTGTGGACTTCTCAGGCGGAGATGGAGAAGCTCATGTGCAGCCGCGGCGAGTTCGCCACCTGCACCAAGGGAATCATTGTCAATCTCGGACAGATTGTGAATATTGAGGAGGATGCAGTGTATCTTCGCGGCGGCGCCGTTGTGCCGACCAGCCGCGGAAGACGCGCGGAGCTGAAGCAGCTGCACGCCGACCATCTCTTCCGCAACCTTCGCGCAAGGGGGTAGAAGATGGGCTATACACGTTGGGAATTTGTCTTGTATGCGTTCCTTCGGAGCGCGCCGATCATCTTCTTCGGCTATCTGATCCTTCGGTATCGATCCCGTTTTTCACAGAAGTTTTCGGCATTCCTGTTCACCTGCATGGGCATCTCGTGGGTCAGTGTTTCGTTCCTCGGAACCCGCATCATGGAGAATGTCAAGATTGGTGCGATCGTTGAAATCATTCAGTCGATCGTGCTGATTGCGCTGTTGCTGCTCGCAATCAAGGATCAGATCGGAAAGCTTTTGTTTGTCTTCTTTATGCTGTATACCATCGGAGGTCTGACATCCTTTGTAGGCAAGCACATCGAGATCGTCTGGAATCCGGTTAAGGCGTACCAGGGCTACTGCTGGACGGCCTCGGTTACGATTGTGTTCGCCATCATCGTTGTCTTCATCCCGTTTGCGCTCGCCATTCACCGCGATGTCGTCCTGATCATGGGTATGGAAGGCGAGAGTACGGCGTGGCGGTACTGCTGGCTGATTCCGGCTGCATTTTACCTGTTCTGGATGCAGAATCTGTACCGGACCGGAAGCTCGCTGGACTGCGCTTCGAAGCTGTCGAACGTGCTTTACCTCATCGCCATCTTTGCTTCCTCGTTCCTGATCTACCATATGGTCATCCGAATGGTCGTCGAGCACAACCTTCTGTTGAAGACGCGCGCGGAAAATCAGGCGCTTGCGGTGCAGGTCATGGAGTACGATGACCTGAGCAAGCGAATCAAGGATGCACGCAAGACACGGCACGATCTTCGCCACCACGTGGCGCTGTTGGAGCAGTTCGCCGACAACATGGATGTGACGGCTTTGCGCGAGTACATCGATACCTTCCGCAAGGTTCACCGCCTTGAGGAGCCGATGACGTATTGTGAGAATATGACGGCCAATGCCGTTCTGACATATTTTGCACAGATGGCGGCCGAACAGGAGATTGAGTTCCGCTCGGAGTTCGTCCTGCCGGAGAAGATTGCGATCGAGCACAGCGACCTGGCCGTGTTGCTCGGCAACATTTTGGAAAATGCAGTCGAAGCCTGCACACGCCAGTCGGCAGAACAGCCTTCCGTCAGAATCCGCGGCGGTTTGCAGGGCGACGGTGTCATCGCGTTCACGGTGGACAACACGAACACCGATCAACCGAAACAGAACCGCAACGGCGAATACATGTCCTCGAAGCATGACGGCAAGGGAATCGGCACCGAATCGGTGCGTGAGATCGTCGGTCGCTACGGCGGCGTCGTGAATTTCGAGAGCGAGCCCGGACTGTTCTGTGTATCCGTTTTGATGTACGTAAAGCAGTCTTCGGAGAATGTCTGAGGCAGTTTTCGGCAAATGCCTGAGAACACAGGGGACTACAAAAGTAGATGAAAATGCCGGAGAGACGTGATGCTCTTTTCTAGGAGAGTAGAACGCCTCTCCTTTTTTGTTTGTGAGAATGCATAACACGCATAAAACGATGCATAAATGTATAAAACGTATTCAATGCTTACGTTTTTGTAAGAATTACCCGATTTTGCTCAAAAAATTACTCAAACTGCCATTTTTTTACTCAAACTGTACTGTGATAAAGCGTTGACGTCCTCTATAATGAAGCATGTTTGAGGCTATATTAACATGCCGAAGCTTGTTTTTAGAGGAAAATGTACTGTTAAGAGGAAATGAAGCTACTTATTAAGAGGAACAAACACCGCAAAACACTTCGGCACCATAATCTATGGAGGGATGTATGAAACACTTTAGTAAGTTCTCTTCCTTAATGCGAATCCTGGCAATGGTATTGACGATTGTCCTGGTCGCAGGAATGGTTGGGACAAACAAGGCTGATGCTGATGACAACAGCTCAAACGTCGTTGGAGAGAGCTCTTTGCTTAAGATCACAGCTCAGCCCGGGAACTACTCGTATCTAAACAAGGGGTTCGAAGGAACGGACTTTAGGCCGTCGTTTTCGGCATCTTTTGAGGCTCTGGAGTTGATTTCTTTTTATTATCGATTAGTTACCCAATGGCAGTATCGTTTAGTGGGTGGAGAGGATGATGCTTGGACCAACATCGGCGATCCTCAAAGCACAAACACCAATCAACCGCGTACGCAAGTGAATGGAAGAAACGTTTACGGAATCAAGTTCACTTCTACTCTCAACGTCACGGGTGATATCCTTCGTAATGCCAGAGACGGAAGATATGAGTTCCGCTGCACGGCTGAGCTTTCCTCGTTTGATCCGTCTGACGATCCTATCGTGTACAAGCCGGTCGATAGCAAGGAAACTACCGCAGCGACGTTTGACTACAAGAGCGAGGTTGTTCTTCGCGATAAAAACGCGAGAAATCAGCCTGTCCTTAAGACTGTCACTGTTCCTTATGGAAAGACATTAGAGATTCCGGAAGAGCTTGTTCCCGAGAATAAGACTGTTACCATTTATAAGTTGGACGGTCACAATTATGTTGAGGCAACAGCGAATGATCTGGCTATCACTTATGGAAAGACACTCTATTTGTCTATCGTAGATAAGCCGTACATTTCCATTTTGACGCCGCCGGTTAATTATGAGTTTAATAACGCCGGAAACGAATGGGGATTTTCGCCTGAGTTCTCTTTGACTGCGAAGGTAAACAATCTTGAGTATTCTCGTGGATACTATGTGATTTTTAACTGGCAGGAACTGAAGGATGGGGCATGGGTTGACTCCCCGATTTCCTCCGGAAACTCAAACCCTATCGTCAGCAGCCAGAGATTATATAGTGCGCAGGATTATGCTTCCTATAATGGTTGGAATACACTTTCCTATACGCTTCCGCTGAATACTCCCGGCGAAGAGGGCGGATATCAGGTTGCAAGAGAAGGACGCGAGTTCCGTTGCCGCGTGCTTATTGTTAATAACGTCAAAACTGTCAATGGCGTTTATACGTATGATATTGTTGCGGAGTCTGCGTTTACGAATCCGGTAAAGTGCGTATATACCTCGACGGTTACGTTTTTTGATCGTTCGAATACAAATAAAAAGAAGGAAGTATCGGTCGCATATGGCAAGACTGCCAATCTTCCTTCGGAGTTCCAGGCTGATGGAAAAGTAGCTGTTTGGTATGCGCACCGCAATGGCAGTGAACTGTTCGATCAGAACACTCCGATTACGCAGGCAACGAGAATTTATATCAGCTATAAGAACGTTTATGATGTTGAATTCGTAATGGGTGGACATGGCGATGCGATTGAAACGCAGCACATTGTAGCAGGCGAGAAGGCTACGCAGCCTGCAGACCCGGAAGAGGATGGCTGGAAGTTCGAGGGTTGGTATCCCGAGAATGGAAATACCAAGTTTGATTTTGCAAACACGCCGATTACCAAAAACACGAAGGTTTATGCGAGGTGGTCGGAAATTATTCCTACATGTGATGTTACGTTCACTCATATAACTTCGCAATCCACGCAAACGCATCATGGGTTGAACGATAAGGTTGTTTCGGTTAAGGAGGGCGAGAAGGTCGCTGAGCCGGACCCGGCACCTTCCTGCGATTATCATGTTTTCCTTGGCTGGTACAGTGATCCGAACTTTGAGGAAAAGTCCAAGTTCGAATTTGATAAGACCGATATTAACCAGAGTATTAAGCTCTACGGAAAATGGGGCGTTAAGGTATCCTTTAAGACCAATGTTGCAGGAATTTCGTTTAATGATCAGATTCTTGCAATCGGTGATACGGTTTCTCCGCTTACGCTCGATTCGAACACGTACAAAATTACGGGCGTTTACACGGATGAATCCTATGGAGATAGTTATAAGTATAACTACCCGGCAATCACTAAATACAACTCCAACTTCACGTTGTATGTCAAGCTTGAGAAGATTGAGTATGTAACTGTTACGTTTAAGGCTGTAAAGGGCAACTCGGTTGGAAAAATCTCAAGCACGAGCATTGAAAAGGGAAAGACGGTAACCCTTCCGGAAGCTCCGGAGTTCGAGGGTTGGACGTTCCAGGGCTGGTATTCCGATCAGGCTTGTAAGAATGCTTTTGTAGCAGGAACGACCTTTGACAAGAATGCGGACATTTTTGCAAAGTATACGCAGGACACCTTTACGGTATCTTTTGTGAACGTCCGCAATAATAATGTTGAGCCGCAGACGGTCGCGTATCAGGGTTATGCTACGAAACCGACGACGGATCCGACTGACAGCGATTATAAATTCGTAGGCTGGTATCCCGAGAATGGAAATACCAAGTTTGATTTTGCAAACACGCCGATTACCAAGGACACGAAGGTTTATGCGCATTGGACTCCGAAGGTGTCGTATACGGTGTCCTTTGAGATGAACGGCCACGGCACTTCGGTTACATCGCAGACCGTTAAGGAAGGCAATAAGGCCTCTCGACCGTTGCAGGATCCGACGGCTACGAATTACCGGTTCGACGGATGGTATGAAGAGGATTTGGAGACACTGTTCAACTTTGATCAGCCGATTAATGGTAATACGACGGTCTACGCAAAGTGGACGCAGACACACGTAACGGTGACGTTCTATTCCGAGGACGGAAATATGACTCGCCACGGCTTCAGAGGTGGAGTGATTGCGAAAGTTACCGTTAAGAAAGGCGACCCGATTTCCGAGAATGACATTCCTCCTCGTCCGACGTGTTCCAACTATCCCGGAACAGACGACAGCACTATGAAGCATACGTTCGAGGGCTGGTACAGTGATGAGAAGTGCACCGTTTCGTTTGATTTTACGGCGGGTCTTGACAAGGATACTCCGGTTTACTCGAAGTGGTATACGGAATACAAAGTTACCTTCAATGGAAATGGTAAGATTAACGAGGAGGTAAAGCCTCAGTGGGTGAAGTACGGTGAGACGGCGACCGAGCCTGATGACATTACCGCGAAGGCAGCCACGGAAGAGTTTATCGGCTGGTTTGCCAATAATTATAGCAATACGGCGTTCTCGTTCACGACGCCGATTTACAAGGCGATTGAGCTGAAGGCAAGAACTCAGGTTGCTGAAAAGACATATAAACTTAAAGATGGCGGTGTTAAGAAGAATTATGTTGTCGATAATCAGCTCGATGTAGACAATCTCTACATTGTAGTTACGCAGGGAAGCGCAGTAACTGAGGTTCCGGTTACTGCAAATATGGTTTCCGGTTTCGATTCTTCGAAGGCATATGATAAGTTGACGCTTACCGTTTCTTACGATAATCATACATTCACCTATGATGTCGTTGTCGGCAGAAAAGATGGTGAGATTTCGGTTGATGTCGAAGCAATCGAGCTCGTGTATGGTGACCAGATTGATCAGACTGATCTTGGGGTAGATTCGCACGGTGATACAGTTGATATTACGAGCAACGATCCCGCTGTAACGATTGTGGATGGCAAGATCGTGGCTGCAGGCGTTGGTGAAGCGACGCTTACGCTTACCGCACCTCAGACCGATACTCACGAGGCAGCTTCGACTGACGTTACGGTTAAGGTAACCGCGAAGGAAATCGCTGTTGTTTGGTCGAACGTAGGACCGTTCACGTACAATTATAGTGATACTTTTAGACCAGTGGCAGCAATCAAGGAAGGTGCACTTGTTGGTGGAGATACAGTAGCTGTATCTGTTCGGATAAGTACCGAAATTTATCAGAACACTTCAGCTGGTATTCCCGGCAATTATAAGGCAACGGCTTATCTTAATAATGACAATTATGTGATTTCTGAAGAAACTGAGTCGATCGATTTTGTGGTTAATGCAAAGAAGGTTTCGGCACTTGCGTTTAGCTTCGATAAACTTGTATGCGGCACGATGTATTATAGTCCTGTTTATGTGCCGATTGCTGATGTTAACCCTGACGACATTATTGACGACATTATTATACCTGCTGATAACCCTGTTAATGTGTCCGACATTATTATACTGCCTATCGAGGATGCCCCGAATAGCATCAATGTTAATGTTGAGTCACCGTCAGAAAACATCAGGCCAATTATTGTTCCTGTCAATTCCAACGTTAACCGCGTTTCGACACTCAGAAGACTTCTTACGGAAGTGACAGTACCGGAAGCTGTGGTGGCTGCACCGGTAGAGGTAACTCCGGTAACGCCTGCAGTTGCAACCTGGCCGAATGTCAAGCACAACTATGGTCAGATGGATTTAATCCTCAGAGAGACCATGGTTTACGAAGCTTCGCTTGAAGAGATTGTAGCGCTTGACAAGGCGGGTGCTTCCATGCCGTCAGTATTTTCCGGTAAGGTTAAGGGCGGCACCAAGTATGTTCTGAAGCAGAATGTCACTGTCAACCCGTACTTAGAGTTGCCTGAGCAGGGAACGATAACGGCAACCATAGACGGAAAGGAAGCAAATCTGTACTATGTGAACAAGGGAGCCGGAAGCGGAATCGGATACGGAATCAACTATGTAGTATACGTTGAGTTCACTGCAGAGCACATTCCCGGTGAGGTACACGAAGAGAACCGTGTGGAGCCTAAGTGCCTTGTTGACGGCAGCGTTGATATGGTAGTAAGATGTACGGCTTGCGAGAAGGTTCTTTCCTCCGAGGCGAAGGTTCTTGATAAGACCGGTCATGATTGGGGCGAGTGGAAGATCGTTGAGGATGCCGATTACACCAAGCCCGGCAAGATGGTTCGCGTTTGCAAGAACAATCCTGAGCATACGGAAGAGAAGGAAATTCCTCAGCTCACGAATGAGATCGTGAAGATGCAGATCGTGATTCCGGATACTGTAAAGAAGGAATACAAGATCGGCGAGAAGCTTAATATCGATGGTTTGAAGATTGAGTTTACCTGGAAGGACGGTTCCAAGACCGAGATTCCGGTAACGGCTGATATGGTAACCGGTTTCAACAGCATGAAGGCAACGGACGCTCTGAAGCTTACGGTAACGTACAAGGATGCAGACGGTGCTTACACGATCAAGGTTACGAAGGATCAGAACATCTTCTACACCATTACGGGCAGCCTTGTATGGGTGCGCGGAACGAACATGAATCCGATCGTTCATCGTAATATCGATGACTGGATGACGTTCAGCCTGTTCAAGGGCTTCAAGATCGGCGGAAAGATTCCTCCGGTAAATGCATATCTTGCAAAGTCCGGTAGTTTGGATCTCACGATCATGAACGAGTACCTTGAGACGCTTGAGCCCGGCGAATACGATCTGACGATCGAGTTCGAGGACGGTGAAGTTTCTGCTAAGATCACGGTGCCTGAGGCAACGAAGAATGGAGAGGAGAAGCCTACAGAGCCGAAGAAGGATGACAATCCTGAATCGCCGAAGACTGCCGATACCGCGCAGACGTTTGTATGGACCATTCTTCTTGCAATCGCAGTTGTATCGATGATCGCTGTAGTTGCTTACAGAAGAAGACGCGAGGATGCAGAGTAATCGCAAGATTGCACTGAAAAAATCCATTGCAATTTGAATCAATCGGGGGTACATTGGGTGAGAGCCTGATGTACCCCCGTTTTTGTGTGTCGGGGAAGTGTCGGGGCAAGGAGATATGTTACATGAGTTTTCGGTTTCAAAAAAGAGAAGTTCTGATCTGCTTTCTGGCTGTGTTCGGGATGGGCTTCTTTTTGTCGTTTTTAATTCTGTGTGACCTCGGGACGGACCCGTGCACATTCATGAACCGCTCGACAGCTGCGCGAGTCGGCTTGAGCTTCGGCACGTGGCAGCTGATCGTCAACGCGGTGATGCTTGCAATCGTATTTTTCTGCAAGCGCTCACTGATCGGCTTCGGAACCCTCTTTAACATGGTTCTGGTCGGCTACTACGCGGATTTCTTCGACTGGCTCTGGGGAAAATGCATCCCCGACAAGGCGTTCACGATGCCGGTGAGCCGGTGGAGCATTTTCCTCGTCGCGTTGTTTTGCTTCATCGTGAGCGCTGCGGTGTATATCAACGCGGATATGGGCGTGGCGCCGTACGACGGGCTTCCGATCATCATCACCGGGAAGGTGGTCGGGCGTTGGCCGAAGGTGCCGCCGATGGTGGTGCGCATCGCGTGGGATGCGGCGGCCATCGTGGTCGGTGTGCTGGTGGGCGGCGTTCCGATTGTCGGGATTATTTTGATGGCGCTGTTCCTGGGGCCCGCAATCACGCTGGTGCGAAAGCTCGGCGAGCGGCTGCGGAAGGCTCCCGCGGGCGACGGCGCCCGGGCTGCGGAGGAATAATCGCGCGGCCGGCAAATTCTCCCATAAAATTGTTTTGCCCGATCGTTTCTATGGTGTAATCGGGGACGAGGCTTGTGCATTTGTGCAGGGCGAAACGGTATTTGGGAGGATGAAACGATGTTGGGAAAGTTATTGATGGCATTTGCCGCGATGGTGTTGGCCGCGTTTGTCTGGGCGAGCGGGATTGAGCCGGTGGCGACCAGGGCAGGGGAGAAGACTGCATTTGTCGAGACGAAGATCGAGAAGATCGGGAAGCATACGTACTACCCTGCAACATTGTTCGACGATCGCAGGATCGGCGAAAAGGACAGGGAATATGTTCTCGGGCAGATGCGAAAGGGCGACGCCAATCTCACATGCGATGTGTATGTGAACGGGTTTAATTCGGAGTACCGGAAGGAAGGCTTCCACTTGTTCGGCTATCTCCTGATTGACGGTGTGATCGAGCAGGATTATTCGATCACTTCGGGCAACATGGAAGACGGCTCGGTTACCTGGGGATCGCACCGGTACGGGCTTTTGGAGCGCATTCCGAAAGTGACGCTTGCAGGGCGGGAGAAAGTGCGGCCTGCGTCGGAGTTCGCTGGTGCGGTGTACGAGCTCGCGCTGAAAAATAAAAACACCATATTCCACTTCCGCAAGGAGGAGGCCATCCGCGGGTCGTATCTGCTCATGGCGGATGCGGCCGGAAGGCTGTACTATGAATTCACGATCAACGAGTACTCCACGGTGCGTGTCGACGCGATTACCGGCGAGGTTTTGCGGGAGTTTTTCTGGGACGGTGTTTACACGGAACAGGCCGAGTGAACGGGAATCGGCAGCGGGAGAACAGGGCGTTTGCCGGGGCAGGTTGCATTTTGCGACTTGCCCTTTTTTGTGTGCAAAAGGCTACCTTTTGCGGCGGAAATATGGTATGATGAAGTATCAGCCCGGGAGGGCAAACGGAGGAAAAAGACATGGAAGAAAACGGCATTAAGAAATTGACGATATTGCACTCGAACGACCTGCACGGGGATTTTCTGCCGAAGGTTACGGACGGGAAGGAGACCGGCGGCCTGAGCCGGCTGGCGGGGTATGTGAACAAGATCCGCAGCGAGCGCGAGAACGTGGTCTACGCGATTGCGGGCGACATGTTCCGCGGCTCCGTGATTGACTCGGAGTACCAGGGCCTTTCGACGATCGATTTGATGAACAACCTGAACCCGGATGTCGCGACCATCGGAAACCACGAGGTGGACTATGGCTTTGCGCACCTTCTCTTCCTCGAGAAATGCGCCAAATTCCCGATCGTCAACGCGAACCTCTTCATCACGATGAACAACGCGCGCGTCTTCACGCCGTACATCAACCTGGAGGTCGGCGGCATGCGCATCATGTTTATCGGCATCCTCACGGAGGAAGTGCTCGCGTCGACGAAAAATGAGAAGATCATCGGCACCTTCATCGACCTCGAATCCGCTGCGAAGGAGGTCGGTATCATCTGCGACAACTACCGCACGGTGCGCACGGACATGACGATTCTTCTTACGCACATCGGCATCGACAACGACCGCAAGCTCGCGGAGATGCTCGATCCCGACTGGGGTGTCAACATGATCATCGGCGGCCACTCGCACACCTTCATGGATGAGGCGGAGTACGTGAACGGCATTCCGATTGTGCAGGCGGGCACCGGCACGGGCGTGGTCGGCCGCTTTGACATTCAGTACGACACCGACAAAAAGGAGATTGCCGACCTGCGCTGGAAGTGCGTCCCGATCAACGAGGAGACTGCGCCGAAGGACGAGATCATGGACGAGCTGATCGACAGCTACCGCACGCAGACCGACAGCAAATACAAGCGCGTTGTGACGCGCTGGGCGCGCAAACTGACGCATCCCTGCCGTGAGCAGGAGACCGAGATGGGCAACCTCTACGCGGACATCATGGCGTGGGAGGCGAGCTACGATGTCATGCTGTTCGGTTCGGGAAGCATCCGCAAGAAGGAGCTCGGCCCCGTCATCGAGTACCAGGATATGATTGAAAATACACCCTTCGACGATCCGCTTTACATGGTGGAAGTAACCGGGGCGCAGATCCGCCGGATTTTCCAACACCTCTTCCGCGATGACGCTTGGGTTGGCGAGACCGAGTTTTACCAGATTTCCTCGGCGCTTCGTGTGACGTACCGGAAGTCGACGCATACGATCGAGGCGCTCACGTTCCGCGGCGAGGATGTCACCGACGACATGCGTATCAAGCTCGGCATTCAGGCGTATCACTTCAACAACTTCGATGATTTCTTCGGCATTCCGCTCGAGGAGGTCAAGGCCAACATGAAGCCGCGCGTCGTGGCGACGTCGGTCAACAACATTATCGAGGAGTATTTTGCGACCAACAACGGGCTTGACGCGAAGGTTGACGGTCGGATCACGATTCTGGAGTAGGCGCGATTTCATTTTTCGAAACTTTCTAAGATTTTTTTGCAAAACCAGCAAATAATTCCGGCCCGCTGTGCGTCTATAGAGTAGATGCGGATAAGGAGGCAGGCAAATGACGCCGAAAGAATGTGAAAAAATCTACAACGAAGCCTATCGCGCGGTGTATTGGACGGCCATGTCGCTTTTGCGAAACGAGGCCGACGCCGAGGATGTCGTGCAGGACACATTTGTGAAAATGCTCGAATCCTACGACACATTGCAGGATAAGTCGAAAGTTGTGCCGTGGCTGAAGAAGATCTGTGCCAACAAATGTCTGGATCTTCTCTCGAGGACGAGGACGCAGGCGGTGGAGCAGGAATTTTTCGAGGATGTCGAGTATGTCCCGGAGGATTTTCTGCCGGAGTCCGTCGCGGAGTCGGAGGAGAGACGAAAGATCATCATGGACATCATCGAGAAGGCGTTGTCGGACGATGTCAGAACGACGATCATCCTGCATTACTTCGATGAGATGAGCACGAAAGAGATCTCCGAGGCCATGGGAATTCCCCAGGGAACCGTTCGGTGGCGTCTTGGTTTTGCCAGAAAGAAAATCAAGAAGGAGGTTGAGAGATATGAGAAAGAAACCAATACGAAGCTGTACACCGTGGCGCTGCCGTTCCTAGCATTGTTGTTTATGAAAGAAGCCGAACAGGTGCCTTTGAGGCCGATGTCCGCTTCGCTTGTTGAACTGTCCGCATCTGCCGCTGCTTCCATAGGGGAAGCCGGATCTGTTATCGCTGCCGAGGCGATAAAGAAAGGGACAGGGTTAATGATGAAAAAGCTGATTATCTCGATTATTTCAATTGTTTGTGCAGGTGTTGTTGCGGTCGGCATCTACGTTGCCGCCACGAAGGAGGATGAGGATAGCTCGAGCGGGAAGCGCAGGAAGCAGGATACGGAGATTACGGTCACGGTTACCGAGGCGCCCGTCACCGAAGAGCCGGATATGTGGTCGGACGAGTACTGGCTCGCCAGGATGTTACTCATCGATGTGAACGATGAGGCGACGATTCGGAAGATTGCGGATGCGCTTATGAACTGCGAACCGAAGCTCGGGGAAGACAAGCAAAACGTGTACGATAAGGTTGTGGGCGCGATCGGGATGGAACCGTTAACTTTCGGCACGTATAGCCATGGCGAAACGTTCTGTTTCGAGTACGGTATGGACCCCGGGTTCGCCGGTTATGATCGTCTGGTGCAAATGGGGTACTCGCACTATGCGACAGAACCTTGTTCCGACATCGATGATCCGGCAAAGGTCATCGCTTATGAAGACAATATATCGAACCCGACGAGAAAAGGATACAGCGATATTGACTTTAAAATATACGACGAGGCGCGCGCCAAAAAACTGTATCAATTCTGCTGCGATTATATTACCGAATACTATGCGCAGTATAATCCGCCGGTCAAGACCTACGGGGACAACAATTATTTCCTCAAATGCGGCGACGGCGGGGCGGAGTATTACGCATACGCACGACTGCTCCACAAGGAAGAGAACGATTATTGGTACGTGGAAATGGGAAATTGTTTTGCCGATCCCGAGTTGATGGAAGCGTGCGAGCAGCTTAAGCAGAAGAATACTGAGCAGTGATTGCTGTTGTCTGTCAGAAGTTGATTTTTAAGAGAGTTTTGGCCGCATTTTTCGCAGTCGTTGGAATCTTTTTGCAGAAGTTTCGGGGCGAAGCGGAAAATGCGGCATTTCCGTGCATCATAGTCAGTGAGAGGAGGGGGTTTGACAAATGCCGGCAGATCAAAGCCAACTCACGGAATGGATACGATCCATGAAACAGAGTCGGGAGGCTTTTACCTCGCTTTATGAGGAGATGAGCCGCCCGATGTATACCGTTGCCTGTCGCATCCTGTGCAATCGCGCGGACGCGGAGGACGCGGTGCAGGAAGCATTTTTGAAGATGCTTCGCAGAGAGCGCACGGACGATATCGAGAACGGCCGCGCTTACATCCTGCAGACGGTGCGAAACGAGGCGCTGATGATCCTGCGCAAGCGTTCGCACGAGGAGCTTACGGAGGATGTGGCGGTCGATTCGGAGGACTGCCCGGACAGCTTCGCGTGGGAAAATGAAATCCTGATCACGGAAGCCATCGAACGGCTGGAGCCGTCGGAACGGGATATATTTACGCTGCATGTCAACGGTGATCTCACGTTTGAGGAGATCGCGCGGATTCTGGACATGTCGCTGTCGGCAGTTTACCGCAGATATCGGAAAGCGCAGAAAACCCTTCGGAAAATGATGAACGGAAGCAGTCGGTAACACTGCTCGGAATTGGAGGCAACCGATGAATTTGTTGCGTATGATGCGTGCTGCGATGTGCGCTGTGATATTGACCGGCCTGGTGGCTTTGGCGCTGGCCGGGACTACGAAGTCAGCAAAGGCGGACGAAACGCCCGGACCGACGTCGTCGCCCGCTGTGGCGACACCGACGCCCTGGCCGCCGTCGCCGACACCGGAAGGATGGGTCGAGCCGGAGCCCGAACCGTATGTCCCGACCGGGGAAGAGCTTCAGAGGATTGAACTGGACCGCTACATCTGGCGCCTGTGGTACCAGACGCCCGGCGTTGCCGGTGTCTGGACAGAAGTTGACGAGCCCGGAGTGTATTATGTCGGACTGACGAGTGCCGCCGACAAAAAGACAATCGTGGACGGCTTCGCCGAATACGGCGTGACCGATGTCCGGGTTCGTTCGATGAAGTACACGTATGTCGAGCTGTGCGAGGCTGCCAACTACGCGATTATTGACTATGCAAAAGCATATACATTCCCGGTACTTGTCGCTGACGGTGTGAACGAGCGCGAGAACTGTGTCAATGTGGAAATCTATTCGAAGGCTCCCGAGGAGGCGCAGATCGAGGTCATGCAGGCGCTTGCCGAACGCTTCGGCGACATGATACGGTTTGAGTTTGTGGAGTACCTTCCCATTGACATGGACACCTCGGAGTCAGAGCATCGGTTCGTTGGATGGGCGGAGGAAGATAAGTCCGTTACGACAGTTTACGAAGTATGTTATTCTTTTGAGCCTGAATCGCGGAAAACGTCAAAGGCAAAGACGACACCCAATTATGTCTTTCTTCTGGCGGCGGTATTCTCCGCGGCGATCCTCGCGGAGGCAATCCTCCTTCGCAGATGGAAAGCGAGAGTCCGCATGACCGCGGACGGAAGCACCGAGGTGTCCGGCCGCACGTACACCGACGCCGAGATTGAGGCACTCGCCAAGAGCGCGGCACGCGACGTGTCCGCCGCCGGCCGCGAGCGCATCTTCGAGGCCTACGAACGCGAACGTTAGAAAATTGATGACAGAGGGACAGTCCCCAGTTGTCATCT
>JAFZWG010000051.1 GCA_017617395.1 Lachnospiraceae bacterium | reverse complement strand
GCCGCTCCGCGTTATCCTCAACGGTCTCGGCAAGGATGCCGCTAAGATCATCAGCCGTATCAACGGTTCCACCCATGTAGAGACCGAGTACGATCCTTACACCAACACGGTTAAGGAGATCGGTCGTCACAGCTACTCCGACGGTCTTCGCGCTAAGGTTAACTGCTACGGTGCTGACTCCGTTCCGGAAGGCGTAGCGATCATGTGGAAGGAAAATGTTGACGTTTCCATCACCGGAAACTCGACCAACCCGACCCGTTTCCAGCATCCGGTTGCAGGCACCTACAAGAAGGAGCGCACCGAGGCAGGCAAGAAGTACTTCTCCGTAGCATCGGGCGGCGGCACCGGCCGTACCCTTCATCCGGACAACATGGCAGCAGGTCCTGCTTCCTACGGTTTCACCGATACGCTTGGCCGTATGCACAGTGACGCTCAGTTCGCAGGCTCCTCTTCCGTTCCGGCTCACGTTGAGATGATGGGTCTGATCGGTATGGGCAACAACCCGATGGTAGGCGCAACGGTTGCCGTTGCAGTTGCTATCGAGGAAGCTGCTACCGCAGGAAACTTCTAATCATTTGAATTGATGCAAACAAAATCGGAGCGCCGGCGCAATGCCGACGCTCCTTTTTTCACTCTTCGATTCTATTTTTCTTCTCGTTGCTTAACTTGATGTCCACGCCGTTCTTCCGCTTGACATCTGGCCTTAAATCTAAAAGAAGCACCAAAATCGCGGCAACAAACAACACCGGACAGGCAATCACAACCGCCCAGTAGATCACCCCGATAAACTGAGGGCCGGTCAGTTCCGGATGTGAAAGACCGAAATAAAACCAGGAAAATGCTGTCACCGCGCACAACAAAGACGATGCAAAACACGCCGCATGGATTTTTTTAGGGCTGAGCAGCAGCCAGATTCCAACGAGAATCAATGCAGGTGCAATAAACAGCAGATCTGACGCAGTATATGCAATCCAGAAATCCGCGGCATCGAACGGCCGCGCATCATAGATGCCGAACAGCACCATTGACGCCACAATCAAAACAACTGCAACTGCAAACAAAACAATCGCAATCTTCTTTCTCATACGTATATCCCTCCACACACTATTCGGTTGTCACAGACTGAATCGATACCGATCAGTCGTCCCACTTCGAAACGATTTCATCCTTCGCCTTGTAGATGCTGTTGGCCGGTACAACGCCGCGAACCGAGCTGAGCGGATACACGTTGGAGTCGTGACCGATGATCGTGCCGGGGTTCAATACCGAACCGCAGCCAACCTCTACGCGGTCACCGAGAATCGCTCCGACCTTCTTGCGGCCGGTCTCGATGCGGTCACCCTGGTTGTTGATCACAACGAGCTTCTTGTCAGACTTCACGTTCGACGTGAGCGAAGCTGCGCCCATGTGAGCCTTGAAACCAAGAATGGAATCACCGACATAGTTGTAGTGCGGAACCTGCACCTTATCAAACAGGATCACGTTCTTAAGCTCGGTCGAGTTGCCTACGACAGCGCCGTCGCCGACCAGAACACTTCCGCGGATAAATGCGCTCTGGCGAACCTCAGTGCCCTTTCCGATGATGCAGGGACCGGTGATGGAAGCGGTCTTCGCAACCTTCGCATCCTTTGCGATCCATACATCCTCTGCCGGATGGTCATACTCATCAAGGGAAAGCGTAGCGCCGATGGCAAGGATCGTGTCCTTGATCTTGTCAAGCGCCTCCCAGGGATACGTGCAGCCCTCGAGCATCTCGCGTGCGAGCGTCGGATACGGTGCCTCAAACAAAGCTTTAATGGTAATGTCCATAGTAATTGTCCTCCATAGGAAAAATATCAAAAACGCGCGCCGCAACAAACGCTGCGGCGCGGCGCATTGAATCGTTATTCGGTAATCTTGTCCATACCGCCCATGTAAGGCCGCAAAGCCTCGGGGATACGAATGGAGCCGTCCGCCTGCAGATTGTTCTCAAGGAACGCGATCAGCATACGCGGAGGCGCAACCACGGTGTTGTTAAGTGTGTGCGCAAAATACTTGTTGCCGTTCTCTCCTGCCACGCGAATCTTCAGGCGTCTTGCCTGTGCGTCGCCGAGGTTCGAGCAGCTGCCTACCTCGAAGTACTTCTTCTGACGGGGCGACCATGCCTCCACGTCACAGCTCTTAACCTTGAGGTCGGCCAGGTCACCCGAGCAGCACTCGAGCGTGCGGACCGGAATGTCAAGGGTGCGGAAGAAGTCAACCGTGTTCTTCCACAGCTTCTCATACCACATCATACTGTCCTCGGGCTTGCAGACAACGATCATCTCCTGCTTCTCAAACTGATGAATGCGGTATACGCCGCGCTCCTCGATGCCGTGTGCACCCTTCTCCTTGCGGAAGCAGGGCGAATAGCTCGTAAGCGTGTACGGAAGCTCGGCCTCCGGAATAATCTGGTCGATAAAGCTGCCGATCATCGAGTGCTCGCTCGTACCGATGAGGTAGAGGTCCTCGCCCTCAATCTTGTACATCATGCCTTCCATCTCGGCGAAGCTCATAACGCCCGTAACGACGTCGCTGCGGATCATGAACGGCGGTACATAGTACGTGAAGCCGCGGTTGATCATGAAATCGCGTGCGTACGACAAAACGGCACTGTGCAGACGCGCGATGTTGCCCTTGAGGTAGTAGAAACCGTTGCCGGCAACACGTCTTGCGGCGTCGAGGTCGATACCGTGCAGACGCTCCATGATGTCGGTGTGGTACGGAATCTCGAAGTCCGGAACCACGGGCTCGCCGAAGCGCTCATTTTCCACATTCTCGGAATCGTCCTTGCCGATCGGCACGGACGGATCGATGATGTTCGGGATGACCATCATGCGCTTGCGGATCTCCTCCGTAAGCTCGGCCTCGGACACCTCCAAAGAAGCCAGGCGCTCGGAAAATTCGGTCACCTGCTTCTTCAAAGCTTCGGCCTCCTCGCGCTGACCCTTGGCCATCAGGCCGCCGATCTGCTTGCTGATGGTGTTTCTCTTGTTGCGGAGATCATCCGCCTCCTGCTTTGCGGCACGGCTCTTGAGATCGAGCTCAATCACCTCGTCCACAAGCGGAAGCTTCTGGTCCTGAAACTTGTTGCGGATGTTCTGCTTTACAATCTCCGGATTCTCCCGGACAAACTTAAGATCCAGCATTTAAGCCTTCTTTCCGACGCTCACGCGTCCCTTGATTTAGCGAAGAGGCGTGCCCTGCGGCGTGCCCTCGTATTTGCTTAACAACTCATCGATGTCCTCCTGCGTGTTCAATACCTGGTTGAACGCGAAGGAGTACTTCTTGCCCTTCGACTCCATGTAGCGGTATGCGATCATGAAGGTCGTCTCATCGAAGTTCGTGAGATACTTCTCGTTGATTCTGCGGATCGCCTGATCGATGGTCAGGTTTGCATCGTTGCAGACATCGGAAAATACCGTGTTGAACGCATCGTACACAATGCGCTCCTGCATCGCGAAGTCGGAGGAGATCTCCTGCTGCTGGAAGGCGTAGAGATAAACCTTCAGCCAGGGATTCATCGACGCATACCATGCATAGACGGTATCGTACTTCTGGTTCATGTAGCAGATCTCGCGTGCCCATCCCGAGGAGAGGTAGGACGCATCGACGATGCGCTTGATCTCGCGGTCGGTCAGGTAGAGATCGTACTTCTCGCTGAACTTCTTGACGATCTTCGTACGCTTCTTCTCGGCGGACGGAAGGCCGTAGGAGTTCGGCTTCTGGTTATTGTAAATGCCGGAGTAATTGATGGCATTGTTGTACGCGTTGGTCATGTTGCGCGCCTGGTCCTGATAGGACGGAGCGTTCGTGCCTGCCGCGGGTCTCGTCATATAGCCGGTGTAATATGCGCCCGGCTGCTGATACCCGTTCGGCCTCGTCGTGTAGTTCGTCATGGGGCGGTTTGCCATCCCGGTGCGGTAGTTGTTGACGGACGAGCCGTACGGCGAAGAACCGCTGACGTTTTGATTTTGATTCGGGTTATTCATATTGAAGTTCCTGTTGTATTGTCCTTGATTATTACGCTGCTGTGAATCCCCTTTTCTCGAAGCCGCGATCGCCCAGATCAGCAGGGCAACCGGCAGAAGTCCGGTACACGCAAGAAAAATAAACGCGACGATAGACCCTCCGGACTTCCGAATTCCCTTAACGAAATTCGTGCGCCCGAGCGACTTCAACGCGACGGAAAGTATCCAAAAGAAAATGATGATTCCGAAAATCTCCAAGGTATACCTCCAAGCCCCCCACCCGGCTTTTGAAAATTCCTAATGATTATACTATATTTTGCCGGGTTGTGCAACCGCCGCGCGAAAATCCTTTCACGAAACGAGCGCACCGCTAGATTCTTCCCTTGCACTCCGCAAGCTCGCGGTACGAAAGCTTTCCGCCGAAGATATCGAGCGCGCTTCCCACCGTGTAATCGAGTCTTCCCCGGCTGACCTCGCGGAACCGCTCGATCGCCTTGCGGCTGTGGATGCCGCCGGCGTACGTTACGGGATTGCCGTCGTAATCCGCGAGCATGGCAACGAGGTCGGCCTCCATGCCGTTTCTCTTGCCTTCCGCATCGACACCGTGAATCAGATACTCCGCGCAGAACGGCTCAAGCATTCCGAGAAGGTCCGGCGTCACGGCCAGATTCGTAAAATGCTGCCAACGGTCCGTCACAACCACATAGCCGTCCATCTGTCTGCGGCAGCTTAAGTCAATGACGATGCGGTTCTTGCCGACCGCGTCCGCGAGCTTGAACAGGCGGTCCACCGAGAGCTCTCCATTTTGGAAGAGGTACGTGGTCACGATCACGTGCGAAGCACCGTTTTCGAGGAATACGGGTGCATTTTTCGCTGTGATGCCGCCGCCGATCTGCAGACCGCCGGGATATACGTGCAACGCCTCAAGACCCTGGCGAAGCGTCTGCTCGTAGTACGGGCTGTCCTTTTTGTTCAGCAGGATCACGTGGCCGCCGGTCAGGCCGTCCGCCTGGTACATCTCGGCATAGTACGACGCAGGCTTGCCGGAGACAAAGTTCTCCTCCGCGGTGTTGCCGGCGTCCTGCAGGCTTCCGCCCACGATCTGCTTCACACTTCCGTTGTGAATGTCAATGCAAGGTCTGAATTTCATCTTTGTTATCTCTCTTCTCTCTCATTTTTCGTCCGCCCGATGCGGACGTCACTGCCGGATTACTTGTGGTACGGCTCGCCAGTGCGAATCCGGAACGCACGGTAAACCTGCTCGAGCAAAATGACGCGCATCAGCTGATGCGGGAACGTCATCGCCGAAAAACTTAAGCGGTAATCGCATGCCGCGAGCACCTCCGGTGCAAGTCCGAGCGAACCGCCGATGACGAACTGCACGTGGCTGACACCCCCGACCGTGAGTTCATCGATCTTCTCCGAGAGCTGCACCGACGAAAGGCTCTTTCCGTCGATGGCCAGCGCGATCGTGTACGCGTCCTTGCGAAACGCATGCAACAGCCGCTCACCCTCGATCTGCAGAATCTTGCGCTCGGTCGCCTCGGAGGCACCGTCCGGTGTCTTCTCGTCCGCGACCTCGACAATCTGCAGCTCCGCGTACCGCGAGAGGCGCTTTTGGTACTCCGCAACCGCTTCCCTTAGGTACGACTCCTTGATTTTGCCGACGCACAAAACGGTGATCTTCATGCTTCGTCCTCGCCCGCTTCATCCGCCGTTACCGGCTCCGCCCTGCGCACGGCAACGCTCTCGATGCGGCGGTTTTCGCACCGCACGATGCGGAAGATCCAGTCGCCGTAGCGGATCTCACCCTCCTCGCCGTCGTCCGGGATGTGCCCGAGCCGCGCAACCAGGATGCCGTTTAAGGTCTCAAAATTCTCCTCGTCCTCCTCGGAGAACTCGATGTCGATCAATTCCTTCAGCTCCTCGACGGGAATGCTTCCGCTCACGATGAGCTCGTCGCCCGACTGCGTGGCTTCCTCGCTCTCCTCGTCGTACTCGTCCATAATATCGCCGACAATCTCCTCCAGAATGTCTTCCATCGCCACGATTCCGGCCGTCTGCCCGTACTCGTCGATCACGATGGCCATGTGGATCTTCTTCGACTGCATCTCCCCGAAGAGCGCGTCGATGGGCATCGTCTCGGGCACGTTGAACGGCTCGCGCGCAACCTTTGTAAGCGACGCGTTCTTATCACCCTCCAGATACTCGAGGATGACATCCTTTAAGTACAAAATACCGACGATGTTGTCCAGATTCTCCTCATACAAAGGATATCTCGTAAAATTCGAGTGCAGCATGGTGTGCAGCACGTCCTCAAGCGTATCCTCCGTGGAAAATCCTTCGATCTTCGTGCGGTTGGTCATGATATCCTTGGCCTGCGTCTCGGAAAATTCCATGATGTTGGAGATCATCTCCGCCTCATCCTCCTCGATCGCACCCTGGTCCTTGTAATCGTTGACCAGCGACAGAAGCTCCTCGTCGTAATCCTCCTCATTTTTTCTGCCCCACCAGTTACGAAGTAAACCGCCGAGGCCGCGTTTGCCGGGTTCCCCCATTGTCAATCGCCATTCCTTTCTCATCGGACATCGTCAAAGCGTTGACGACTCCCCAAGCGCCTCGGGCGCACCGAACGCCTTCGGCAGATACCGAACCAGATCTCCGGCCGTAAGACTCCTGCGGCCAATTTCCAAAGCCGCGAGATCTCCCGCCGTTCCGTGCACCGCGACCGCAGCCGCCGCGCACTCCGCAAGGCGCATCGTCCCGCGGACAGATTCCATCGACAGGGCCGCCGCAATTCCCGCAAGGACATCCCCGCTTCCGGCGGTTCCCATGCCGTCGTTGCCGGTCTCGTTGAGCCAGACCTCGCCGTCTCCCGCGACCAGCGTACACGCATCCTTGATGACCGGCACGAGGTCGGTCGCCCCGCACAGGTCCGTTGCAATCTCCAAACGCTTCTCCGCGATCTCCGCAACCGGAATTCCGAGAAGTCTCGACAACTCCGCCATGTGCGGAGTCAATATGCAATGCGCGGGAAGAATCTCCGCAAGCTCGCGAAACCGTTCCGTCGCACCCTCTTTGGTAAGTTTACGCGCCAGTATGTTAAGTGCATCCGCATCGAGGACAAAGACCGTACCTTCCTCGCGCCCGGCCTCTAATGCTTCCTCCAGAAGCTTCTGCGCCTCCTCGTCTGTTCCGAGCCCGGGACCGATCAAAGCGACCGAAATGCCTTTCATCTCCGCCTTCGGGTCCGCCAGGAATCTGCCTCTGTCGCAAAATACTGCCTCCGGCACCGTGTGCAGCACCTCCGGCAAAACAACCGCGGGTATCACGAGCTTCACAAGCCCCGCGCCGCTTCGGTAGCACGCGCATGTCGCGAGCAATGCCGCGCCGGGTCCGGTCTCGCTTCCGGCCAGTATCAGTATGCGCCCGAACGTCCCCTTGTGTCCCGCAGGGCTTCGCTTCGGAAGCTTCGGCACCTCGCAAAGTCTATTGTATCCCTTCGCCGCAACCGGCTCCATCGGAATTCCCGCATCCGCGATGATCGTCTTCCCGGCATACTCACGCCCGGGGTACAGCACAAGTCCGGTCTTCTTCGCGGAAAATGTGACCGTCACATCGGCCTTCACCGCAGTCCCGAGTATGCTTCCGCCAAGCGCATCGATTCCCGAAGGAACATCGGCCGAAACAATCCGCGGACGACCGAAAGACTCCCTCACCGCATTGAGCGCATCGATGATCTCTGCGATTTCTCCCGTGATTGCTCGGTTTAATCCGATTCCGAACAGGCCGTCGATCGCAATGTCATAATCGCCGAAAGGGATGTCCTTCGTGAGTGCCTTCCGCGCAATCGGAAGTCCCGAGGCAACAAGCTTTTCAAGCTGCCCGAGATACCCGTCGGAGCGGCGCCTCACCTCCGTCTCGTACACGTCGACGGAAAAACCGTTATTCGCAAGAAACCGCGCTGCAGCGATTGCGTCGGCACCGTTGTTTCCGGAGCCCGCAAGCACCGCGATCCGACCATTTGGCTGCATCGTTTCAACGCATGCCGCCAGGGCTCCCGCGGCGGTCTCGATCAACACGCTCTCGGGGATTCCCGCAACGTTCATCGCCAGACGTTCCGCCTCGCGAATCAGTTCCGGCGTCATTATTTTGTCGGTCACGATTCCCATCTTCCCGCTCCTTTTCACGGCCCGGTGTGCACAGTTTGCGCATCTTGACATACGAAAATATTATACCCTAACCGCGGTGGTGTGTCAACGTAAAGCGGCTTGCATTTTCCGTGTAAACATAGTATAGTTAGTGCCATGATACTATCCGTTTCACACATCAGTAAAGCGTTCGGCGAAACGTCCGTTCTCTCCGATGTCTCCTTCCTCGTCAACGAGCGCGAGAAGGTTGCTCTCATCGGCAGAAACGGTGCCGGTAAGTCGACTCTGTTCCGCATCATCATGGGCGAATTGTCCGCCGACGAGGGTGTCGCGACGGTTGCGAAGGATGCCCGCCTGGGGTATCTTGCGCAGCACCAGGACGTCTCCGGCGACCGCACCGTGTACGAGGAGGTTCGCGAGGTCAAGGCGCATGTCTGGGCGATGGAAGCGCGCATGCACGATCTCGAGGAGGCGATGAAGCATGCCGCAGGCGATGCGCTTGACGCCATGTACCGCGAGTACGGAGCCGTCTCCCACGAGTACGAGCAGGCCAACGGCTATTCTGCGGGCTCCGAGGTTGTCGGTGTCCTCCGGGGCTTAGGCTTCTCGGAAAATGACTGGGACAAGAAGACCTCTGTCCTCTCCGGCGGCCAGAAGACGCGCGTGGCATTGGCCAAGCTTCTTCTGGAGACTCCCGACATCCTTCTTCTGGACGAGCCGACCAACCACCTCGACCTCAACAGCGTCGCGTGGCTGGAAACATTTTTATCGAATTACAAAGGGGCCGTGCTGATCGTTTCGCACGACCGTTATTTCCTGAACAAAATTGTCACCAAAGTCGTGGAGATCGACCACACGAAATCGATGGTCTTCCCCGGAAATTACGATGAATTTGCCGCCAAGAAGGCGATGGTCCGCGAGGCCCAGCGCAAAGCGTACGAAAAACAGCAGGCCGAGATTCATCACCAGGAGGAAGTCATCGCCAAGCTCCGCTCCTTCGGCCGCGAGAAGCAGATCAAGCGCGCAGAGAGCCGCGAGAAGGTCCTCGAGAAGATGGAACGCCTCGACCGTCCCGTGACGGAGGAGCGCGGCATGACCTTAAAGCTTTCGCCCCACATGGAGAGCGGCAAGGACGTGCTGATGATCAACGACCTCGCGAAGGCATACAACGGTCAAACGCTCTTCTCGGGCATCAACCTGACGATCCACAAGGGCGAGAAGGTTGCTCTTTTGGGCGACAACGGAACCGGCAAGACGACGCTTCTTAAGATCGTCCGCGACCTTGTTGCGCCCGACCGCGGCACCGTTCGTTTCGGCGCCAAAGTCTGCGTCGGCTACTACGATCAGGAACAGCAGAACTTTAACGAGGAAAATTCTCTCTTCGACGAGATTTCCGACGCTTACCCCGGCATGAGCAACACCGAGATCCGCAATACGCTGGCTGCATTTTGCTTCACCGGTGACGACGTGTACCAAAAGATTTCCTCGCTGAGCGGCGGCGAGCGCGGCCGGTTGTCGTTGGCCAAGCTCATGTTAAGCGAAGCCAATCTTCTGCTTTTGGACGAGCCTACGAACCACCTGGATATCATCGGCCGCGAGATTCTGGAGGACGCGATTCGCGCCTACACGGGCACGGTATTCTATGTCTCGCATGACCGGTATTTTGTGAACCGAACGGCAACGCGCGTGCTGGAACTTACGCGCAGCACGATCCTCTCCTACGACGGAAACTACGATGATTATCTGAACTTTAAGGAGCGAAAGGAAGCAGCCGTCTTCGGCAACGAAAGCCCTGTGGCAGCAAGCCCCGCCTCCGCTCCCGAGACCGAGAGCAAGCTCGACTGGCGCGAACAAAAGGAAGCCCAGGCGCAAAAGCGCAAGCTGCAAAACCGCATCGCTTCGCTGGAGCAGACCATCGAGCGCTGCGAAGCCCGGATCGCCGAAATCGACGAGCTCATGGCCTCACCCGAGGTCTGCACAAACTCGCTTCGCCTTAACGAACTGGGAACGGAGCGCGAAGCTCTCGAGGAGGAACTACTCTCAGCTATGACCGAGTGGGAGGAATTGAGCGAATAAGCACGTTTCAGGAACGCAAAGCAATCAAATACAAACACCCCCGGAACCGCATCGCGGCCCGGGGGCATTTTCTTTCTTAAAGTCTTTTGTTATGCTCTCGCATTCTTTCTGCGGTACAAAACAACTCCCGACATCACGAGTGCTGCAAGAACAAGAAACAGCAGGATTGCCACTGGCAACGTGTCAGCGGTCTTCGGTGCCTCAACCTTTTCACTTGCTCCGACATCGTTTGAAACCGCAACCTTCGCTGTTACCGAAGTATCGCCGATCAACACCGTGATCTCATGATTGCCGTCCTCGATTGTCTTTAAGAGCTCACTGCTTACCGTCAAGTCAATACTTCCCTTAACTGCCTTGAAGTATTTGCCGTCAACAGGCTTGCCGTCAAGGAGGATTCCGCCGAACATGCCGAACAGAATATCATCGTTGCGGCTGCGTGTCACATGGATATGGAAATCCTTGCCACTCTTTACATCCCAGGACGTATCGCCGGTAACAGTGAAGAACACTTCCTCCCAACCTGCATAGAACTTGCAATCATCCGTGATCGGTGCCGTGAAATCAACCTTCTTCGTGCATGCGGCATCGGTGAACCATCCGATAAAGTCAAATCCCTTGCGCACCGGATCCGCAACATTTTCCAGCTTGCTACCGTATTCTACGGTTTTCGCGCTAATCTCGGAACCACCGTTTGCCTCAAACGCAACCTGATACGAATTGAGCTTGCTGTCGTACTTCGCCGTATAGGTAGCATCACCAGCGACTGCGATTACCTCGTTGTCCCAACCTGCGAACGTATACGTATACTGCTTCGTCGCCGCCTTGGCAGGCGTCTTTCCGTTATAAACCGGCTTAGCACCGAATTCAAGCACTTCGCTCTGAAGTTCCGTGCCGTCCTCATCAACAAACCGGATCCGATACGTATTCAGCTTGTCTGAAAATACAGCCTTGTAAGTTGCTTCTCCGGTTACCGCAACGACACTCTTGTCCCAGCCTACAAAGATCCAGGTATACTGCGCCGTCTTCGGACGTGCCGGTTCTTCCCCTGTGTACTGAGGAACAACGCCGTATTCCACCATACTGCTCTGAAGTTCCTTGCCATCTCCATCGACAAACCGGATTCGGTACGAATTCAGCTTTCTGTCGTACGTCGCCGTATAGGTAGCATCACCCTCAACTTCAATTATCTCGCTATCCCAGCCTGCGAACGTGTACGTATACTGCTTCGTCGCTGCTTTGGTAGGTGTCGATCCGTTGTAAACCGGCTTAGCACCGTATTCAACCATTTCGCTCTGAAGTACCGTTCCGTCTTCGTTCATAAACGTGATTGTGAACTTCTTCTTTCGGAAGTTCGCTACCAGCGTACGCTCATCCTGAAGCGAGAACTCATATGCCGCCTTATCGCTGACGACCTGAGTACCCTCCGTCCAATTCTCAAACTCATATCCCTCGTTCGGGATTGCCTTCAGTTTTACCGTAGTACCGGCGCCCGGAGCGTAGCAACCGGCTCCCTCAACGGTTCCGGCCTCCTTGGACGATGCTGTTGCATTGATTGTGATACCCTTTGTAAGAGTGACCTCTTTTGCAACGTTTCCGTCTGCATCAACAATTTGTACTCCATCATCCGAGATTTTTCCTCCCGCAGGTGTAGCTACCGCTATGCCATTGCCGAGTGTTATCTTGCCTTCCGCATCAATTGCGCAATTCGGGGCTGAAACAGACATTTCCGAACTGAGAATCATCGCTTTTCTATCCGTATCGATTCCGTTTCCGGAATGGCCTTTTATCGTAAGCTTACAACCATCATTTACTACCAAATCGTCACCAGTATGCAAACAATATTCCGATACACTTTTTTCACCTGTCGTAGTAAGGTTCAATTTGCTTCCATCAGAAACATATAATGACGAGAAACAATGTACAGCAATAAAGTCCGCCAAAATTGTGACATTGCTCTCGGAAATACGAGTATCTCCACCGATATTCAATCCGTAAGAATTCTTTATATCTGAAGAAATCTCTATGGTTGATCCATTTACAGTAAGCGGTCCATCTGTCCAAACTCCGAATTTTGCACCTGCAATTGTCAGCTTCCCGTTTCCTGTTATCGTCAGTGGTTCAAGGGTTGTTATTTCCTTGTATATTCCTGAGAGATTGCTATCTTTGGAAGTATCTATTATTATAATATTTACACCAACAAGGCGAATTGTTAATTCAAGTCCTCCTTCGCAAACGATGCAATCCTTGTTGTATGTGAGTATTGCATTGTTTAGAGTCAAAGTTCCCTTCTTCGAATCGCCTTCATAAGAAACCGGTGTGGTTAGGTTGTTGCTACCGCTGATACCGAAACCCGTGATGTTGTCCTTGTTCTTGCTGGTAACCCGGATATCGTTAATGAGCAGCGGATACTCTACCGGGTTCGGATCTTCTTTCTTTACGCCTTTCGCGTCTGCCGCGATGTCTACAAACAGACTGAGGACCATGCCAACACACAACAATACGGCAAGAACACGCCGCATCGTCCGGGTTGACAAGCCGATTCTTCTCGTCCGATATTTCATTGCATCCATCATATTCTCCACTCTCCTTAAGCGTTTCGATTCCGTCCTGTCGCTACGCGTAAAATGCTGACAAACAAAGCAGCTTCCAAGCCGGGCATCCTATCAGAGTATACTCTTTATTTCTATATCGTCAGGCATTCTTACAAATTTGTAAGAAAAGCCCTGCTGAAATAACGGCAGGGCAATCGTTTCGCATATTTCTTCGAAAAATTCCGAAATGCTTTATCAAACCAGCTTGTGATTGTTGATATTGTAAATTGTCTGGATGATGTGCTCGTGCGCCAGCTTCTCGGCGTTGTCGGCGTCGCGACTGCGGATGGCCTCGAGGATCGCGCTGTGCTCCGCATTCGAGTTCTGAGCGCGCGCCGGATCCGACAGCGTGATCTTGCGGATGCTGTGCACATACTGGTGGTAATCGCGTAGCAGGTGTCCGAGGATCTTGCTTCCGCACGATGCGTACATAAGCTCGTGGAACTTCGTGTCCAACTCAACAATCTGCTCAAAATGCTGCTTCTTCACGTGGAATTCTGAGAGATAGATAACCTCCTCGATCGCATCGATCTGCTCCTGCGTTATGTTCTCGCACGCCCAGCGGGCACACAAGCCCTCGAGGTACGAGCGGATCATGTAGATGTCGTGAACATCCTTGTTGCTTATGCCCGCGACATACGCGCCCTTGTTGGGAATGATCTTCACGAGTCCCTCAAGCTCCAGCTGGCGGAGCGCCTCTCGAACCGGCGTTCTCGACACACCGAGCTCCTGACCGATGGAGATCTCCTTGAGCTCCTCATTTTCCGTGTATTTGCCGGACAGAATGTCCTCGCGAATCTTGGTGAACACCATGCCGCGCAGCGAATACTTGTCCGTCGACTCCTGTGTAAAAACCTTGTCTTCCATAGATGCCTCTCAGGCTCCTCTCTTCGTTGTATACAACACCTTACCGGCCGGCACGACGCAGAGGCCGACCACACATGTACTATTGTATACACTTCCAAGAAAAAGTCAAGTAGATGACAGAGGGACAGTCCCCAGTTGTCATCTGACGG
>JAFZWG010000050.1 GCA_017617395.1 Lachnospiraceae bacterium | reverse complement strand
CTGTAGCCCGTGGCCTTCGAGAGGAAGGGAACCGTTCTCGAAGAGCGGGGGTTAACCTCGATGATATATACTTTTTCGTTCTTGTCCACGATGAACTGGATGTTGAACAGGCCTACGATGCCGATGCCCAAACCGAGCATTTCCGTGTAGTGGAGAATGGTCTTCTTCACGGACTCGGAGAGGCTGTAGGGCGGATAAACGCTGATGGAGTCACCGGAGTGCACGCCGGTGCGCTCCACAAGCTCCATGATGCCCGGGACAAATACTTTCTTTCCGTCGCAGACGGCGTCCACCTCGACTTCCTTTCCGCGGATATAGCGGTCCACAAGAACAGGCTTGTCAGGGGCGATCTCCACGGCGGTGTGCAGGTATTCGCGAAGTGCCGACTCCTTGGAGACGATCTGCATCGCGCGGCCGCCTAAGACGAAGCTCGGGCGGACTAAAACGGGATAGCCGATCGCTGCGGCAGCGGCGACACCTTCCTCGATGCTGGTCACGGCCTGACCCTTCGGCTGAGGGATGCCGAGCGTAAGCAAAAGATGCTCGAACTGATCGCGGTCCTCCGCGCGGTCGATGGCGGCACAATCCGTGCCGATGATCTTAACGCCTCGCGCGGCAAGGGAGTCCGCTAAGTTGATGGCGGTCTGCCCGCCCAGTGTGGCGATGACGCCCTCGGGCTTTTCGAGGTCGATGATGTTCATGACATCCTCGGTACAGAGGGGCTCAAAATACAGCTTGTCGGAGCACGTATAGTCGGTGGACACGGTCTCCGGGTTATTGTTGATGATAATTGCCTCGTAGCCGGCGGCGCGGATGGTCTTTACGGCGTGCACGGTGGAGTAGTCAAACTCTACGCCCTGGCCGATACGGATGGGGCCGGAACCGAGCACGATGATCTTTCTGCGGTCGGAGACGAGGGATTCATTTTCCGTCTCATAGGTCGAGTAGAAGTAGGGAACATAGCTGGCAAATTCCGATGCACAGGTGTCGATCATCTTGTACACGGGGCGGATGCCTTCCCGGGCGCGAAGGTCTGCGACCTCACGCTCCGTCATGCCCCAGAAATCGCTCACAGCGCGGTCGGAAAATCCCAGCCGCTTGGCCTCGCGAAGCACCTGCAGATTGCCCTTTGCCGAAGCCAGTTCGCGCTCCATCGAAACGATGTTGCGAAGCTTCCGGAGGAAGAACCAGTCGATGGCGGTGGCTTCGGCGATCTCATCGATGTCGGTGCCCAGGCGTAACAAAGCTGCGATGGCATAGATGCGGTCGTCGGTGCCGATGCGGATGTAGGAAAGAAGCTTTTCCGCGGGTATGTCGTCGAACTTGGCCATGTGCAGATGGTAAACGCCGGTCTCCAGGGAGCGGATGCCCTTTAGGAGGCTCTCCTCAAAGGTGCGGCCGACACTCATGGTCTCGCCGGTGGCCTTCATCTGGGTGGAGAGGGAGTTGTCGGCGTCGGCGAATTTGTCGAAGGGGAAGCGCGGCATCTTGGTGACGACATAGTCGAGAGCCGGCTCGAAGGAGGCCGGAGTGTTCGCGAGCGCGATCTCATCAAGCGTCATGCCGATTCCGATCTTGGCGGAGACGCGGGCGATGGGGTAGCCGCTGGCTTTGGACGCCAGAGCGGACGAGCGCGACACTCGGGGGTTGACCTCGATTAAGTAGTATTGGAAAGACTTCGGATCCAGCGCGAACTGCACATTGCAGCCGCCCTCGATCTTCAGAGCGCGGATGATCTTGAGGGCGCTGTCACGAAGCATGTGATATTCTTTGTTGGTCAAGGTCTGCGAAGGGCACACGACGATGGAGTCGCCGGTGTGAATTCCGACGGGGTCAAGATTTTCCATGTTGCAGACGGTGATGGCCGTGTCGTTTTTGTCACGGATGACCTCGTACTCGATCTCTTTGAATCCCTTGATACTTTTTTCAATCAACACCTGATGAACCGGGGAGAGCGAAAGGCCGTTTTTGAGCAGCGGGAGGAACTCCTCCTCATTGTCGGCAAATCCGCCGCCGGTTCCGCCGAGCGTGAACGCCGGACGAAGCACAACGGGATAGCCAATCTCCGCCGCGATGCGGATACCGTCCTCCTCGTTTGTGGCGATGTCCGAGGGAAGCACGGGCTCGCCCAACTCCTCACAGAGCTCCTTGAAAAGCTCGCGGTCCTCCGCGCGCTCGATGGAACGGCCGTCCGTTCCCAGCAGCTCGACGCGGCACTCGGCGAGGACGCCCTTCTTCTGCAGCTGCATCGCAAGGTTTAAGCCGGTCTGTCCGCCGATGCCCGGCAGCAGCGCGTCGGGACGCTCGTAGCGGATGATCTTCGCGATAAATTCAAGCGTGAGCGGTTCCATGTAGACCTTGTCCGCGATCGCGGTGTCGGTCATGATGGTGGCGGGGTTTGAGTTGCAGAGGATGACCTCGTAGCCCTCCTCCTTGAGCGCGAGGCAGGCCTGCGTTCCCGCGTAGTCAAACTCGGCGGCCTGTCCGATGACGATCGGACCGGAGCCGATGATCAATACTTTTTTGATGTCAGTTCTCTTCGGCATGGTGTGCCTCCATCAATCCAAGGAATCGGTCAAACAAGTAGGCGCTGTCCTGCGGACCGGGCGAGCTCTCCGGATGGTACTGCACGCTGAAGGCGCGGTCCTCTTCGCACGCGACACCCTCCACGGTGTTGTCGAGGAGGTTTTTGTGCGTGACCATAAGCGGTGTTCCCGCAAGGCTGTCCGTGTCCACGGCGTAGGAGTGGTTCTGCGACGTAATCTCGATTCGGCCGGTGGCGAGATCCTGCACGGGGTGGTTTCCGCCGCGGTGGCCGAAGAGCAGTTTGTACGTCTTCGCGCCGTATGCGAGCGAGAGGATCTGATGTCCGAGGCAAATGCCGAAGATCGGGAGTTTTCCGATCAAAGCCCGCACGGTTGCAATGGTCTGCGGAACGTCCGTCGGGTCTCCGGGGCCGTTTGAGAGCATCACGCCGTCGGGCGAAAGTCCGAGGATCGTCTCCGCATCCGTGTTCCACGGAACCACCGTGACGCGGCAGCCCCGCGCAAGCAGCGAGCGGAGGATGTTGCGCTTCATGCCGCAGTCGATCAAAGCGACGCGGAATCGAACTTCTCCTTCCGGCTCGAACGTTTCAATCGCTTTGCAGCTCACCCGGGATACGGCATCGTTCGGAAGAACGGTACTCTTTATGATGGCGAGCCCTTCCTCGAGGGTTGTGGCCGGGTCGGTGATCAGCACCTTCCGGGAGCCAAGATCGCGGATGGAGCGGTTGAGCTTTCTCGTGTCCACGCCGCTCACTCCGGGGATATCGTACTGCTCCATGACGCTTCCGAGCGTCTTCGTGCTTCGGAAGTTGGAGGGCTCATCGTTGTACTCGTGCACGATCAAAGCGCCGATCGTGGGGCGCCCCGTCTCGTAGTCATCGTCGCACATGCCGTAGTTGCCGATCAGCGGGTAGGTCATGACGACGGCCTGATCGGTGTAGGAGGGATCGGAGAGGATCTCCTGGTAACCGACCATGGAGGTGTTGAAGACGAGCTCCAAAACAACGTTTTTGTGCGCGCCGAAGCCGTAGCCGAGGTATTCCGCGCCGTCCTCCGTTATTATTTTCCGGTCAAATTCACGCATCTTGGTTTCGACCTTTCCTGAGTGAGATTCTTGGTTTCGAAATCGTTTTCACGACCGAAAATGATTATACGCTTTCTCTTTTTCGTTGTAAACAGTTTATCGCTCCGACAACCGCTGTTCGAAGCGGTCTTTTCGCGTGTCCGTGGGAACCGGGGTCGGGTAGGAGCCGTCGAAGCAGGCGCTGCATATATCCGAGCTGCCGCACAGCCCCGGAAGCTCGTCCACGGGAAGATACCCGAGGGTGTCCACGCCGATGATCTTTGCGATCTCTTCGACCGTGTGTCGGCAGGCGATCAGATTATCCTCGGAATCCACGTCCGTGCCGTAGTAGCAGGGATGCAGGAAGGGCGGGGCCGTGACGCGCATATGGATCTCTTTTGCACCGGCCTCCCGGAGCATCCGCACGATGTGTGCGCAGGTCGTTCCGCGAACGATGGAGTCGTCGATCAGGACAATGCGCTTGTCCCTAACGGTCTCCTCCACGGCGGCAAGCTTGATCTTCACGGCGTCCATCCGCCCGGAGGGCTTGATGAAGGTCCGGCCGATGTATTTGTTTTTGATGAGCCCGATGCCGTAGGGAATGCCCGAGGCCCTTGCATAGCCGATGGCCGCGTCGAGGCCCGAGTCCGGAACGCCGATGACAATGTCGGCATCCGCGGGATGGGCAAGGGCGAGAATCTCGCCGGCACGCAGTCTCGCCGCGTGCACGGAGACACCGTCGATGACGGAGTCCGGTCTCGCAAAATAGATGTATTCGAAGATGCAGTGCCGCACCGGGGAGGTTCCGCAGTGCTCCTTCCGTGAGACTACACCGTCATGGCTGAAGACAAGCATCTCGCCGGGCTCCACGTCCCGGATCGGCGTAGCTCCGACGGCGTGCAGCGCACAGGTCTCGGAGGCGACGATGTAGGTGCCGTCCGCCGTCTGCCCGTAGCAAAGAGGCCGGAAACCGTGGGGATCTCGGATGCAGATCAGTTTCTGCGCCGACATGACGATCAGGGAAAATGCACCCTGCAGCGATGCGACTGCCCGGCTCACCGCGTCCTCGATGGAGGGGCTTAAGAGCCGTTCCTTGGTCACGAGATAAGCGATGATCTCGGTGTCGCTTGTGGTGTGGAAGATGGCGCCGGTCAGCTCAAGGGCGGAGCGGAGCTCGGCGGCGTTGCTGATGTTTCCGTTGTGCGCAAGCGCCATTTTCCCCTTCTGGTGGTTGACTTCGATGGGCTGGACGTTGCTCCGCCCGGAGCCGCCGGTGGTGGCGTACCGGGTGTGGGCGACCGCCATGGTCGCTGCGGGGAAGGAGGCGAGCACCTCCCGCGGGAACACGTCCGAGACCAGGCCCACATCCTTGTGGGAGCGGAAGATCCCGTCGTCGTTGACGACGATTCCGCAGCTCTCCTGACCGCGGTGCTGCAGCGCGTAGAGGCCGTAGTAGGCCATCTCCGCAGCCGGCACGGGCTCCTCGGAGAAGACGCCGAAGACGCCGCACTCCTCATGCAATTTGTCAAACGATGTACTCATAAACACGACCTCGGAATACAGAGAAGATTCAAACGGTTTGCCGTCCGGGGCAGGGCGGCACTAGGCTTCCCTGCGCTTCAGGGAGGCGGCGATGAAGCCTGCAAAGAGCGGATGCGGGCGGTTCGGGCGGGACTTGAACTCCGGATGGAACTGCACGCCCACGTAGAACGGGCGCTCCGAAAGCTCCACGGTCTCCACCAGCGTTCCGTCCGGCGAGAGGCCGCTTAAGGTAAGCCCTGCCTTCTGCATTGCGTCGCGGTAGTCGTTGTTGAACTCATAACGATGGCGATGGCGCTCGCTGATGTGAAGGGAGCCGTAGCAGCGCTCCATGGTGGTTCCTGCCTTGATCTCGCAGGGGTAGGCGCCCAGACGCAGCGTGCCGCCCTTGTCGATGGCGTCGCTCTGGCCGGGCATGAAATCGATGACCTTGTTCTTGCACTGCTCGTCAAATTCACCCGAGTTCGCGCCGGCGATCTGCAGAACATCGCGCGCGTACTCGATCACCATGATCTGCATGCCGAGGCAGATGCCGAAGCACGGAACATTGTTTTCTCTCGCGTATTTTGCGGCGCGGATCATACCCTCGATACCGCGGTCGCCGAAACCGCCGGGGATGATGATACCGTCGATGCCCGCGAGAATGTCGGACACGGTAGAGTCATTGATCTGTTCGGAGTCGATCCAGCGGATGTCCACGTGGGCGTTGTTGATGTATCCCGCGTGGCGCAGGGCTTCCGCAACGGAGAGGTACGCGTCGTGGAGACCGACGTATTTTCCGACCAGACCGATGGTGACGTTCTCGGTGCGGGTCTTGATGCGCTCTACCATGTCGGTCCATTCGGCGAGGTCGGGAGCAGGCGCGTCGATGCCCAGTTCTCTGCAGACAACGGACGAGAAATTCGACCGCTCCAGCATGAGGGGCGCCTCGTAGAGGTTCGGCAGCGTGATGTTCTCAATGACGCAGTCGGGCTTTACGTTGCAGAAGAGCGAAATCTTGCGGAAAATGGATTCCTCCAGCGGCTCGTCGCAGCGGAGGACGATGATGTTGGGGTTGACGCCCATGCCCTGCAGTTCCTTGACGGAGTGCTGGGTGGGCTTGGATTTGTGCTCCTCGGAGCCGTGCAGATACGGAACCAGCGTAACATGAATGAAGAGGCTGTTCTCGCGTCCGACCTCGAGAGAGATCTGGCGCACAGCCTCAATGAAGGGTTGCGACTCAATATCGCCGATGGTACCGCCGATTTCGGTGATGACGACGTCCGCAGAAGAGTGACGGCCGACGTTGTAGACAAATTCCTTGATCTCGTTGGTGATGTGCGGGATGACCTGCACGGTGGAGCCGAGATACTCGCCCCGGCGCTCCTTGTTGAGAACGTTCCAGTAGACTTTACCGGTCGTCAAATTGGAGTACCGGTTCAGGTCCTCATCGATGAAACGCTCGTAATGTCCGAGGTCAAGGTCGGTCTCCGCGCCGTCCTCGGTCACGTAGACTTCGCCGTGCTGATACGGGCTCATGGTGCCCGGGTCGACGTTGATGTAGGGGTCGAGTTTCTGCGCAGCGACCTTTAAGCCCCGCGCCTTCAAAAGGCGTCCCAAGGACGCCGCCGTAATGCCCTTGCCGAGTCCGGATACAACACCGCCGGTTACGAAAATGTACTTAGTCATATGCAATTGCCTCCCTTATCGTTTGACACATAACGGAATTCCGGTTCGTCCGGATCCCGCAAAATTTCATGATCGAGTGCCCGGTGCGGCGGATTATCAGACGCCGCTGGCACCGTAGTTGGCAAGAACCCGGGCCGACGGATCGTTCACATTACAGCCTTCCCACTCGCGGTTCGGCATCCAGAAATCAACGATCATTTCTGCCTGACCGGGGTAGTAGCGTTCGAAGATTTCGCGGTAGAGGAGCGACTCCTTCGTAAACGGCTGAGCGTGGGTGTATTTTACGCGCTTCGCCTCGAATTCCTCGTCCGTGTAGAGGCCCTCCGCGTACTCCTTCAGGATGTCGACCATCGAGTGGCCGACCGCATCGGAAAATGCAGCCTTCTGACGCCACAGAATGGAGTCCGGAAGATACTCAAGCCCCTCAAACGCGTGGCGAAGAAGGTATTTGCCCATGTTGTAGCGGTTGCGCTTCATCTCGGGATCGAGGCTCATGACGTAGCGCACGAAATCGAGATCGCCGAACGGAACGCGCGCCTCGAGGGAGTTCACGCTGATGCAGCGGTCGGCGCGGAGCACATCGTACATGTGAAGCTCGCGCACGCGCTTCTGTGCCTCCTGCTGGAAGGCTTCCGCGGACGGCGCGAAGTCGGTGTATTTGTAGCCGAAGATCTCATCGGAAATCTCGCCGGTCAATAGAACGCGGATGTCCGTCTGCTCGTGGATGGCCTTGCACACGAGGTACATGCCCATGCTCGCGCGGATCGTCGTGATGTCGAACGTTCCGAGGAGCTTGATGACGTCCGGAAGATAGGAGATGACATCGTCCGGCGTCATGAAGACCTCCGTGTGGTCGGCGCCGATGAAGTCCGCGACCTGACGGGCGTATTTTAAGTCGATCGCGTCCTTGCTCATTCCGATTGCGAACGTGCGGATCGGAGTCTTGCTCTTTCTCGCGGCGATCGCGCACACCAGCGAGGAGTCCAGACCGCCGGAGAGAAGGAAGCCGACCTTCGCGTCCGCCACGAGTCGCTTCTCAACGCCCGCGATGAGCTTCTCGCGAATCTTGACGCACGCCTTCTCGAGGCCGTCGGCGCTCATGACCGGCGCTGCCGCGATGTCGTCGTAGCGGTGGAATTCGCCGCCCTTGTAGTAGCATCCGGGCGGGAAGGGCATGATGTGTTCGCACATGCCGACGAGGTTCTTGGGCTCGCTCGCGAAGATGATCGTGCCGTCCTTGTCATATCCGTAGTACAGCGGGCGGATGCCGATCGGATCGCGCGCCGCGATGAACTCACCGGTCCGGCCGTCATAGATCACGCAGGCAAATTCCGCGTCGAGACGCTTGAACATTTCCGTGCCGTACTCGCGGTACATCGGAAGCAGAATCTCGCAGTCCGAATCGCTCGTAAAATGATACCCTTTCTTCTCCAAGAGGGCTCTCTCCGCAGCAAAGCCGTACAGCTCGCCGTTGCAGACGACAACGTCGCCGTCAAGCTCGAACGGCTGCATGCCGTCGTCGCTTAGGTCCATGATTGCCAGCCGGTGAAATCCGAGGACACCGTGACCGGTATCCACGATCCGCGTGTCGTCGGGACCGCGCGAAACCGTCGCCGCAAATCCTTCCGTAAATGCTTTCGGGTCTCGTACCGGCCCGCAATATCCGATGATTGAACACATAGTAAGCTCCTGAATATACTCGCTGTCGGCGTCATGCCTTTGACAGCACCACGCCGACAGTTCGGTGTTGTATTGTAAGTAGGAATCAGCGAAAACAGTGATTCACGATATGCACGGGTTACTCGACATCCTGCAGTGCGTCGTAGCCTTCCTCACCCGTACGAACCTTGATAACATTTTCCACATCGTATACGAAGATCTTGCCGTCGCCGATATGGCCGGTGTAAAGAACCTTCTTGGCGGTCTCGATAACCTTGCGGACCGGAACCGCGACAACAACGATGTCGACCTGAATCTTCGGAAGAAGTGTAGCCTCAACCGGAACGCCTCGATAGAATTCCGGCTTGCCCTTCTGGATACCGCAGCCGAGAACGTGGGATACGGTCATACCGGTAATACCGATACCCATCATGGCCTCCTTCAACTGCTCGAAGCGGGACTCGCGGCAGACAATCTCAACCTTGGTGAACTTCGGCGAACCGTCATCCACAACCGAAGCAACCTTCTTAACCGGAACGGCCTCGGCAACCGGCGTGTCGCCGGTAACGGCAACCGCATCCGCAGCCTCGGGGAAGCTGTAAGGAAGACCGGCAACCGCGGGAGCGAAGTCCGCGTAGGAACTCGGAAGACCGTGTTCGGTGCTGTCCAAGCCCCGAATCTCTTCCTCGGCCGAAACACGGAGGCCGATGGTCTTTTTGATAATCATAAAGGTGATGGTCATGCACAGTGCGGTCCAGGCAAGAATCGCAGCAATACCGAGCGACTGAACGCCTAAAAGCTTGGCACTACCGGTGTAGAACAGACCGTCCAGACCGGCGGGAGCCTTCGGGTTTGCCAGCAAACCTACGGCGATGGTTCCCCAGACGCCGTTCGCAAAATGAACACCGACAGCACCGACAGGATCATCAACGTGGCACTTCAGATCAAGTACTTCGACAACAACGACTACCAGGATACCGGAAACGATACCGACGATGCTTGCGCCGAGAGCGTCCAGAGCATCGCAGCCTGCGGTGATACCTACAAGACCTGCAAGCGAGGCGTTAAGGCACATCGAGACATCGGGCTTGCCGTTCTTAATCCAGGTGTACAGCAAGGTCGTGCAGGTGGCAACTGCCGGAGCGATCGTCGTGGTGACGAAGATGGAAGCAAGGGAGTTTCCGTCCCAGGCAGCAGCGCCGTTGAAACCGTACCAGCCAAACCACAGGATGAAGCATCCGAGAGCACCTAAGGTGATGGCGTGACCGGGAATAGCGTTAACTTTCGTAACTTTACCGCTCTTATCCTTAACATATTTGCCAAGGCGGGGACCAACCAGGATAGCACCGATCAATGCGGTGATACCGCCGACGGAGTGGATCGCTGCGGAACCTGCGAAATCGTGGAAACCGAGCTTTACAAGCCAGCCCTGCGAGTTCCAAACCCAGCCGGCTTCAATCGGATATACAAACAGCGAAATCACGCCGGAGTAAATACAATAGGAGATGAACTTCGTGCGCTCTGCCATGGAGCCGGACACGATGGTGGCTGCCGTTGCGCAGAACACAAGGTTGAATACGAAGGAAGGAGCCATTCCTGCCTCAAGGAATCCGCCGAAATCGGTGAAGATCTTAAGATTCGGAACGCCGATGAATCCGCATACATAATCCTCAGCCATCATGAGTGAGAAACCGAGCAGTACGAAGACGACGGTACCGATACAGAAATCCATGAGGTTCTTCATGATGATGTTGCCGGCATTTTTCGCACGGGTGAAACCGGTCTCAACCATGGCGAATCCGGCCTGCATGAAGAAGACGAGTGCGGCTCCGATCAGGAACCAGATACCAAATGCTTCTTTTGTGACAATTGAGGTAATATCGGTGATTGACATAGCAAGCACCTCCTTTGTAAATACTCTCCGCAGCTCCGTCCGGCTCCATCGGCCGTCGTAGCTGCAGAGGCACGGAACCCCTTTTCCTGTTTTACTACACTTATTTCCGCCGGGCGGCTTTGGCAACCCTCCATCGGAGCTGCGGGGGCCGCCCGGTTTGTTACGTTATGATCAGCGTACGCTGAAGAGAAGATCGCCGTAGGTCGGGTACGGCCAGTAGCCTCTCGCCGTGATGGTCTCAGCCTCATCGCAGGCGATGCGGAGCTCGGTCATCGCAGGCAGAACCTTGTCGCGGATGAACTCGGACTCGGGAATGATTCCCTCGATACCGCGGAGGGTAACCATCGTGCTCTCCAGAACCTCCGTGCGCTCGTCGATGACGTCGGTGAGAGCGGAGAGTCTTGCGATCAGCTTGCTGTCGCGGCGGCACGGAAGCGATCCGTCCACAGCCTTCTTCGCAGCGACGTCTCTTGCGAGATCCGATGCGTATTTGTCGACTGCCGGTGCAATCTGGGTCTTGGCCATGTCAACCATGGTGTTGGCCTCGATGGCAACGCTCTTGCAGTAGTTCTCCAGCATGAT
>JAFZWG010000049.1 GCA_017617395.1 Lachnospiraceae bacterium | reverse complement strand
TTTAACGGCACTCGATCAAGCGAGAAATACCGGATTACTGGAGACCATGCTGAAGCAGTACGGCGCCACCGATATCTATGTGAATATTCAGATTGACTGGGCGCTCGACGATGTGAATGACGAGGTCAGCGGATGGCATTACAACAAGTACTGGGACGACCCGACCGGAAACGGCTTTGGCCGTGACGAGGATTACGGTTATCGCTACAGCGATTGGGATGTCGTTGACTGGGGGCTGAACAGCCTGGACACTGTGCAGAATTACTGGATTATGCGCGGCGCTCCGAATGACGATCGCTGGAACGGCAATCCCGAAACAAACACGCCCGGTGTCAAGGATCAGCTTCGGCCGGATCAGTACGACTACCACGATGACAATGTGTATATCGATTTTACGAAGCACACCGCATATTTCCGTGTCCGTTACGCAGTCGTGGCAGTGATGGAGTCCGAAGAGGGCGTGTCGCACAAGGTTAGATTTTCCGACTGGTCGGAGACCTGCGGCTACGGTAAGGATATCGCACCATACGAGCCCATTACCGCGAAAGATCTTGCCGCTCCGGTAATCACCGATCTCCACATGACCGACAAGGAATTCAACGACAACCCGGTTGTGGCTTTCACGCTTACGGTTCCGGACGCGCTCTCGAAGATGGCAGCCGAAGCTGCGGCACACGGCGGCGGCATTGTCATCGATACGGAAGCCCGCGTGAAGGGCGACACGGATTGGGTCGGTATGGGCAATGCCGACTGGGAGATTAAGACCGGGGAGATGGAATGCGCTCTTGTTTCGCTGATCAGCGAGGCACATCCGACGATTGCCAAGGACACCCCGATTGAAATCCGATGCCGCTACCGCTGCGGCCAGACCGGCCTCGACGACATCTACTCGGAGTACTCGAAGGTGCTGACCTTTGAGACAACCGAGATTGGCAACAATTTGCTGCCGACACCGACGGCTGGGGCCACTGCCGACGATCCCACGCCGACGCCCGAGCAAAAGAAGGACGACAAATGCCCGATCTGCCATTTCTGCCCGCAGCCTTTAGGGCTTTGCATCTTCATCTGGATCGCGATCATCATCGTGATCGCTGTCGTTGTCATCATCATCGTGAAGAAGAGCAAGGGTGACAAGAACAAGAAGTAAGCGATATCGCAACAGTTCCGAAACAACGTAAAAAGGTTCCCGCGCCGGATGTGCGGGAACCTTTTATTATTTCGATTGCATTTTGCGGCAGCTGCCGCCTTCGCTTACCTGTGGAACTGCGAGAGGAACAGCCACGCCTGCTCGCAGGTGTGGTGGCGGCACTCATGGCCCTGGTTGTCGATGCTCGCCAGCGCGGTGCGGCACACGCCGTCCTCGCTGTCAAAATACTCGATCGTCAGCTTCGCGTCGCGCGTCTCGTCGTCGATGACCTCCGTGCGGTCGCCGTTTACGCCCCAGATCTTATTTTCCCACGATGCGGCGTTCGCAAGCTCCACCGGGTACGCCTTCTTCACGCGGTTGACCCCGAACAGCCAGTGGATGCGGTCGAGGCACTTCTGCGCCTGGAACGGCAGCTCCGGTAGCGGCGTGACGGCTCCGCCCGCGTAAAATGCAGGCACTGCCCGGTCGCGGTTGATCTCGCACGGCGCCGGCTTGCCGTAGGAATTGTCTCCGACCTCGAACGTTGCGTCCATCGGCGCGAGCCCGGCAAATACTTCCGGATACTCCTGGAAGAGGTCCCAGGATTTGCAGCCGCCCATCGAGAAGCCGCTCGCGTAGATGCGCTTCGCGTCGATGTTGTAGATGCTCTTGAGTCCCTCGATCAGGTCGATCATCTCGGTCGCGGTGCTGTTTAAGTGGTTCTCGATCGCCACCAGAAGGAAGTTGTAGCGGTTTGCGACGCGGTACCACGCGGACACGTTGGCGATGTACATCGCCGAATCACCGCCGCCGTGGAACGCCAAAAGCATCGGCACCGGCTTTTTGCTCTCAAACAGATTTTTGTTGTAGTAGGCAACGTAGCCGACCTTGTGCTCGGTCGTCCCCTTGTCGTCGCCGCAGTTGTCGGGCGACGTCGGCAGGATCGCCACGCTCTCCTCGCGGACCATGCCCATCTCCTCAAGGACGGGCTCATTTTCCAGGTTTCCGCACCAGCGGCGGAATCTGCGCACAAACGTGTCAAACTCCCACGCGTAGTCCGCCTTGTCGCGCACGAGCAGGTTGCGGCATCCGACGGACAATGCCTTGTTCACGGCCGCGGTGTTCCCTACGGAAACCACCGGAATATCCTTTCTCTTCGGCTCCGGCACGACCGAGAGCCTCTCCAGCGTGCACACCGCCGGCGTGATCTCGCCGGGGCCCCACAAAAACTCGCCGTTTACGGTCGCGAACAGGTTCTTCGCGATGTAGTCCGCCGACGCACCGAAACCGTACAAAAACGTGCGGAAGATCGCGCCGCGGATGAAAAATCCTGCCGCCTCTCCCGTGAAGCGGTTGCGCATCGTCACGCAGCCGTCCGTAAAATACTGATGAATCTTCGAGTTCGCGATCAGCTCCTGAAACAACGTCACATCCGCGCCGCTCCAGCCGTCCGCCGCCTTCGGCGTCACGAACGTCACACTGCCGCCGTATCGCGCCGCGATGCCCGCCAGGCCGCTTCTCTTCGCCCACGCGATCGCTTCCTTCTGCGTGCGCTCCGTCTCCTCGAACACCAGAAGATACGGCGCCTCAAAGCCGTAGTTGATCACGTCCGTCGGCAGGTCGCACTTCGGCACGTAAACCTTCACGGCAAACGTGTCGAACTCCTCCGAACTCCAGAATTTTCCGCCGTCCGCAAGCGCGGTGATCTCCGGCAAATTCTTCATAGCCATCTTCCTCTTCCTCCTCGCCTTGATATGCAAAGCACTCAGGAGGCCGCAGTCCCCTGAGTGCCGTTAGTGCATCATTTTTCGATCCCGATTACTTGAACAATCCGCCGAGCAGACCGGTCACGGTGTCAAGCGGAGAGCTGCTCTCCTCTTTCTTCTCGGTCTTTTTCTTGCTGTCGGTTTTCTTCTTGCTGTCGGTCTTTTTCTTGCTGTCCGTCTTCTTTTTGCTGTCGGTCTTCTTGCCGTCGGTCTTCTTGCCGTCCGTCTTCTTGCCGTCCGTCTTCTTGCCCGACGCAGGCTTCTTCTTGCCCGATGCCGGCTTCGGCTTCTCCTCTTCCTCCTCTTCCTCGTCGTCATCGTCCGCGGAAACGAGGCTGAACAGGCCGCTCGCAAGGCTGCCGATATTCACGCTGCCGAGAAGGCCCGTCAAAAGCGCTGCCGTGCCGGAGGGCTTAGCCTCCTCCTGCTGCGAGCTTCCGCCAAGCAGTCCACCCAGAAGCGGAGCCGCCGCCGAGAGAATTCCGTTCGTCTTCGCCTTGCTGACGCCGGTCTCCTCGGAAATCTCCTTCGCGCTCGTCTTCTTGCCGCTCAACAACGCCGGCAACGCGCTCGTCAAAACGCTCTTAACCTGCGTCTGCGTCGCTCCGGACTGGCCGCTGATCGCCTTCACATTGGCGGTCGTAAGCAGCGATTTGGTAATATCCTTCAAATCCATTTTTTCACTCTCCTTCTCGCACAGTAATTGCGGCGCAAAATCCACCGCATCGGTAAAATAATACTACTATTTTTATGCATAAAAGTCAACAAATTCACTTTATCTTATTGAAATGGATTTCTCTTTTTGCTATAATCGAGTTATCCGGTGAAGACACCATATGTTGTAGTAGTATTGTGCCCTGCACCAAAAACAAGTATATAAGGAGAATAGGACATGGCTGAAAAGAAAGAACGCAAAATCGTTGAAGTCGCTTCCGAAGCTGCCGAGCCCGCAAAGAAGACCGCTACCGCCGCCCGCAAGAAAGTCAATGCAGACGGCAAGACCGTGATCGAAGTTGCTCCGGCCGGAAGTGCCACCGGTTACCGCATCGGCGCAATCCTTCTTTGGATTGCAGCTATCACTTTTGAGATCCTCGCGATCCTCACCTATTTCGGCAAGATTAACATCACCTTCATTCCTACGATTGCTTGGCTTGTCGGTTTGATCGTGCTTGACCTTGTCTGTGTAATCATCGGTTCCCTTCTCTGGAAGAAGTCGAACAAGATCGACCCTGCTTCGAAGGCAAACAAGTTAAAATTCTGGCTCTGGAACAACCTCGGCCTCATTGTTTGTATCGTAGCATTCCTTCCTCTTATCCTCTTGCTCTTCACCGGAGACAACAAGAAGCTTGACAAGAAGACGAAGACCATTGCTGTTATCGCAGCTGTTGTAGCTCTTGCAATCGGCGGTCTCTGCAGTATCGACTGGAACCCGATCTCCAAGGAAGAGAAGGAAGCTGCTGTTGCAGCGGTTCAGGGCGAAGTTTACTGGACTCCGTTCGGTAAGGTTTACCACACTCATGATGACTGCGGTTCCCTGAACAACAGCGATACCCTTTACAAGGGCACCGCACAGGATGCAATCGAGAACGGTCGCACCCGCATCTGCTCGTTCTGCGCTAAGAAGGACAGCATCGACACCTCGAACATGCTGACAGACGGCAACGAGGAAGAAGCAAAAGAAGCGGATTAATCCCTAATCCGTTTCCGCCAATCACATAGCAGAATTACAGGCTGCCGTATTCCGAGGTCAAGCGTCCTCCTGAATACGACAGCCTTTTTTGTACCAGTCGGGGACACCCGGGCTGTCATCAATAAAGGCTCATGTTGCCGGCAAGGATGTCCTTCAGGACACCGACGCACTCGCGGGTAATGTTGTGGACGAGATACGCTTTCTTCGACGGTGCGGGCACGCCGCAGACGTTTTTGTAGCCGCAGGCCCGGGCGATGCCGAGCGCGCGGTACATATGAAAGTTGTTCGTCACGATCGCGACCTTCGCGTCCGCCGACGGCAGTAGCGAGAGACAGTTTTTGAGGTTCTCCGAGGTGTCGGTCGAGCGGTCCTCGAGCACGATGCGGGACTCGTCGATCCCGTGCGCCACAAGGTAATCGCGCATGCCCGAAGCCTCCGTGGCCGGCTCGTTGTCGCCCCGCCCGCCGGAGACGATGCACGTCACGCCCGGGTGCTCGTTTAAGTATGCAACCGCTGTATCCAGACGATACTTAAGCACAAGGCTCGGCCCGCTCTCGTGGATCTGCGCCCCGAGAACGATCATGTACTCCGCCTCGCCGCTCTCGGTGTCATATTGTGACGAAATCCTCGCCAGGAGAACCACATACACAAGCACACCGATGCTCACCAAAACTACGGCGATCACCTTAACCGCAAGCGGCACGCTCTTCCACAGATGGAAGTACGCCGCCGGAATCAGCAAAAGGAAAATGCACCCGACCAAAAACCATACCCGGTAAAACTTGTTGCCCGCGCCGACCGCGCGGACGAAGAAGCCATACCAGATGCTTACCGCACCCAGCACAAGGTAGAGTGCCATCCGAATCCACGTCCACATCTTCGTTTCCCCCTAAAGAAGTTCGAAAAAACTCAGTTTGCCAGTTTCGCAAGCGCGAGCGCCAAAGCGGCTCTCGCGGCCGTCAGGCTGCCCTGCACCGAATTCTTCGGGCCGCCGCCCTTGGCTCCGAAGCGCTCCCGAAGGGTCTGCTGCCAGGCACTCACGTCTCCGCCGTCCTGCTCGATGATATAGCGCCACACGGCCGTTTCGTCCGCAGAATCTCCGGCCGTCCCGCCGGCTTCCGCACCGCCGACCGGAAGCATCACGCACACGACACCGGCGTAGCGCTTCTTCATCTCGTCCGTTGCGAACCGAAGAAGCGTCGGATCCGCCTGCGAGAGGAACAACACTCCCGCGCCTTCGATACGGCCGTCCCCGGCCCTCGTACGGCCGTCAGCGGCCGCCGCGGAGGCAAGCTCCGTGAGCGCGATCGCGCGGTCCTTTGCGATGTTGGCGTACGCCAGATCACGGCACTCTGTCTGCAGCTTCGACACCGCCGCCGCAAGGTCTTCCGTCTTCGCGGACAGAAGATGTGAAAGCTCCGCCAAAAGCGCGAGCCGCTCCTCATAGTCCTCCATCGCGCGTAAACCGCAGCGGTACGACACGCGCACACCGCCCTTATAATTCTCATGCCCGATCAGCTTAAAACAGCCGACTTCGCCGGTCGTGCGCACATGCGGCGCACAGCAGGCGCACAGATCGACGCCCTCAATCTCCACGAGGCGCACCGCCCCGTCAATCTCCTTCTTGCTCCGGTACGAGCTCGCCGCGAGCTCCTCCGCGCCCGGATACCACGCGCGCACGGCGCGGTTTTCCAAAATCGCGCGGTTCGCCGCAAGCTCCAGCTCCGCCAGTTCCGCATCGGTAATCTTCCCGTCGTAGTCCATCGTCGCGGTCCGCTCGCTCAAGTGAAATCCCACATTGTGGTACCCGAAGCGGCGGTTCACCAACCCCGAGAAGATGTGCTCGCCCGTATGCATCTGCATGTTGCGGAAGCGATACTCCCAGTCGATTCGGCCGTGCACCTTCGTCCCTTCGGCAAATGCATCCGCACCGGCCGTAACCTTGTGCCGGATCACACCGTCCGCAATCTGCACATCGGTAACGGCAAAACCGCCGAGCTCACCGCGGTCGGGCGATTGGCCGCCCTCCTCGGGAAAGAACAGCGTGCGGTCAAGCGTCACCCAGACGGCCGCAGGCGCCTCAGCCGCACCGGCAGCACCGTCAGCATCGCCTGCAAAAGCACCGCCGGCAACACCGCTTCCGGCAGCATCGCCGACACCGGCTCCATCCGCACAGGGCTCCACCGCCGTCACCACCGCGTCAAATCCAACCGCATACGCGTCCTCATCATACAACTTGATTGTCATGATATCCTCGCTTTCCGCTCTTACCAAAAAACAGGCATACCGATCATCCGCCGATATGCCTGTTCATTTTCCTTCGCCGGGGCCGATGATTATTCGCTGAAGAAGCTCTTAATCACAGACCAGGTGTCCTTCGACTCGTAGCCGAGTCTCCATGCCGAGCATCCGGCCAGCTGATTGTCCTTCATGACGTTCAGCTTGTGCTTGATCGCATCCGCATCCTCGAGCCAGATCTGAACCAGGCCTTCCGCCGTACGCATTGCAACGTAGTTGAGACCGGTCTTCTCGTCGACGCTGAATTTGCCGCCCGCGCTCTTGACATAGTTGCGCATCGTATCCATGCCGCCGGCTTCGCTCGTAACGATCTGCTTGCCTTCCTCGTCGGTCTTCGTCAGCCATTTTCTGGAGAAGAACGGCATACCGAGGATGATCTGCGAAGCGGGAACCTTCTTGAGCATCGCGTCAACGCCGCCCTTGACGAACGAGATGGATGCCACCGGGCCCGCGGTCGTCGACTTCGCGTGGTACTCGTCGTAGCCCATGAATACGATATAGTCGATAAATTCCGCCTGCCAGTCAAGGCGGTAGTACTCATTCAAACGGTTCGGATAGTAGTTATCCGTGGAGAGCGTCAGGCCCTTGCCCTTGCATGCAACATACAACTCGCGCAGGAACTGCAGGAAATGCGGCGCCGAATCCTTCGTGATGTACTCGAAGTCGATGTTGATACCGTCCGCTCCGACTTCCGTAACCGCGTTCACGAGGTTCGCGATCAGCGTGTCGCGGTGCGCCGTGCTCGAGAGTACCTCGATGCCCGGAACACCTTCGGCAAAGTCATCAACCAAAGCCCAGACCTTGAGGTTCGCATTGTGTGCTGCCTTCACATAGTCGGCGCTTGCAAACGAGGCGATCGAGCCTTCCACCGAGGAAACGCGATACCATGTCGGGCATACAACATTCAGGCACGATGCATCCTTGATCGCTGCCTTCAGATCGCTGCCGCCGAGGACGGAGTAAACACCGTGCCATGCCATGCAGACCTTCTTGCCGAGATACTGATGCTCGTACGCCGGCTCGGCAACGTCGCCGTTGATGATCACATCATCGTACGTCGTCGTGTCGAGGTTGCTCACGTAACCGATGGTTCCGTCCTTCGTCACAACCTTCGTCCAGACATAGCCGGACAGCTCCTCCGCCAAAAGAAGCGGCGTGCCCTTCGGAAGTTCGGCAACGATCGGGAACGTCTCATCGCGGCCGGTGCGCATCACCGCACCCTCCGGATTCTTCACCGACGCCTGTAAAATCTCGTGACCTGCCTCGATCAGCAGAATACGGTCCGGATTGCTCGCCTCAGTTACATTGATGCGGCCGAACTTCTTCACCATATCCGTACAGAAGTACTGAACGCCGCCCTCGCTGATCAGCATCGGAACGGAGTCGCTCACAGAGGCGGAACCCTCCGTATGCGAGTTCTGCGCAGGCTTAAAACCGTAGCGCTTCTCCGCGTTCGTGAAGAACAGCTGCTGCTCCTTCTCATTCCAGTAAAACCGGCTGTCCATCGACTGCAGAATCGTCACCGGCACATACAGCTTGCCATTGCGAACAAGGCCCTTCTCTTCGCTCTGAATCGCATTGACCAGAACGAGGGCTTCGTTCGTGCCCAGAGAATAAAACTCGTCCAGGTTCGCCTTCTCTGTCGACGGACCCTTCGGTTCCTCCGTAACAGGGTTCTTAGGTTCCGGATCATCCCCACAACCGGCAACCAGACATGCCAACAAAATCGCCAGCAATATCACCCAAAAGCTCCTTTTTTTCATGGAAACCTCCCAGGAAATAAAATCTCGACGATTATTGTACCACAAAATCCGCGGAAAGAAAACCCCGCTTTGTAAATCCTGTGTGAAGAGCGTCCCTCATTATTTTGTGTGCGGGGTATTTCTTTCTGCTTACCGTCGTCCGCCCGTTCCGCCGCAAGGTGCGAAATGTTACTTCTTCCGTTTCGAACAGGATGCTACACCGTGATATGTCACATGCCTTCCCCGGACTCCCGAGCCGCCCCTCGGGGCCCCGACCGGCGTGCCGTGCGGACTTTCGACACTCTCAGTATAGCGGAATCGCAGCCCGAAAACCATCGGCACAGCACACGAAAAATGCCCGTCCGATTTTACGTCAAAGCCCCGAAAAATGAGGAAAAAGCATTTGTCGATATACATTTTTCACAAATTGACACATTGACTTTTGTGCATATTCCTCTTATACTCTAGCTACACACAGAAATGTGTGAATACGCGCAAGCGGGAAAGGACGGTGCAACTGCCGTGAAAGCATATCAGACCGATGACGGTGAGATTCGTTTCTACTTCGACAAGCAGGACATCGCCGTCCACAATTTAGAGTTCAGCGACCTGATCGTCTCCTCGGCGAAATCGAGAGAGCTTCTGGCACTGCTGCTGCGCTATGCGCACGAACGCTTCGGTTTCAACCCGAAGGGCAACCATCTGACCATCGGCGCCATTCCGCTGGGAACGGATCATTTTCTGCTCACGCTGTCCGACAAGGACGCAACGCGCTTCCCGGGCCTGTCACAGGCCGCGGAGCGGGACGACGAGAGCGATGAGGCCGGCGCTTCGGAGCTGTACGATGATGACGATTCGCTTCTCCCCGAGGACGCGAAGGAGGTTTCCTCCGAGGATCTTCTCGGCAGTCTGGGTTATGCCGACTCCGACGCGCAGGATGATTTCTGGAACAACCTCGCGAACGGAGCGAAGATCCGTGACGATTCCGCACAGGATTCCGCGCAGGGCGAAGTGATTGACGCCGGTGCGGATGCAACCGCTTCCGACACAACGGGCGAAGCAAACGACGATAGCAGCGAGGAAGGATTCCGCTCCTTCCTGCAATATATGATGGGCTTTTTGAGCGACGATCACGACCAGGCACCGACATCTGCCGGCAACACCTGGCAGGGCGCGGGCAACGACCCCGAGGCCGAGGCCGTGAACG
>JAFZWG010000048.1 GCA_017617395.1 Lachnospiraceae bacterium | reverse complement strand
CCGCCCGGATAGGTGGAAATCTCACCGTACTGGATGTAGTACTTGGAGTATGCGGGGTTGTTGAGAACAAGACCGAACTTCGTGTTGAGTCTCTCGTCGATCGCTGCGAGCGTCTTGAGATCGGTGCCCTGCTCCTTGCCGACGTCGGACATGATCGCAAAGCCCTGAGGCTCGATGAAGATCTTGCCTTCCTCGCACTCCTTGGAGCCCATCTTCTCGCCGTTTGCGTCGTATGCGCGAAGGAACCAGTCGCCGTCCCATGCGGACTCCATGATGGCCTTCTTCATCGCATCGATCGCATCCTGAGCAGCCTTGGCCTCATCGTCCTTGCCGAGGTGCTTGAGGATCGCAACGTAGTTCGGACCGGTGTACGTAAAGAGCGTGGCAACCATGACGGACTCGGCAACCTTGGAGTAGCCGCCCTCTGCCGCAAACTTCGGGTTCGTGTAAGTCTGGAAGCTCTCGCCCGGAGTGTCGGAGTAGCAGGAGAGGTTGATGCAGTCGTTCCAGTCGGCGCGCATCGCAAGCGGAAGCTTGTGAGGTCCGAGGTTGTTGACGATGTGATAGAAGGAAACCTTCAAATGCTCGAGCATCGTCTGCGCCTTGCTCATATCGTTGTCGTAAGGAACCATCTCGTCGAGGATCGACCAGTCACCGGTTTCCTTGATGTACGCGGAAACGGAGAGGATCAGCCACAACGGATCGTCGGAGAAGTCACCGCCGATGTCGGCGTTGCCCTTCTTGGTGAGCGGCTGGTACTGATGGTAGCAACCGCCGTCCGGGAACTGCGTTGAAGCGATATCGATGATACGCTCCTTCGCGCGGTCCGGAATCTGATGAACGAAACCGAGGATATCCTGGTTGGAATCGCGGAAGCCCATGCCGCGGCCAATGCCGGACTCGAAGTACGACGCGGAGCGGGAGAGGTTGAACGTAACCATGCACTGATACTGGTTCCAGATGTTAACCATGCGGTCAACCTTGTCGTTGGGCGTTTCAACATTGAGAATACCGAGGAGCTTGTCCCATGCAGCACGGAGCTCCGCCATGCCTGCGGCAACCTTCTCAGGGGTATTGTACTTGTCCATCATGGCAAGAGCCTTGGTCTTGTTGATGGTCTTGCCGTCAGCTTCGAACTTCTGATCTGCCGGCATCTCAACATAGCCGAGGATGAAGACAAGCGTCTTCGTCTCGCCGGGAGCGAGCGTGATCTTCTTGTAATGGGAAGCGATCGGCGCCCAGCCGTCGGCAAATGAATTGGTCGCCTCACCGGCAATTACTGCCTGCGGATCGCCGAAACCGTTGTAGAGTCCGATGAAGGAATCGCGGTCGGTGTCGTAGCCGTCGATGTCGGTGTTGACCGTGTAAAATGCAAAATGATCGCGGCGGTCGCGGTACTCGGTCTTGTGGTAGATCGTGGAGCCGACAACCTCAACACGTCCGGTCGAGAAATTGCGCTGGAAGTTGTTGCTGTCGTCCTGAGCGTCCCAGAGGCACCACTCGGCGAACGAGAAGAGGCTGAACGTCTTGGCAGCATCGCTCTCGTTGGTCAGCACAACCTGCTGAACCTCACCGTCGTAATTCTGCGGTACGAAGAACGTAACCTCAGCCTTCAGGCCGTTCTTCTTACCGGTAATGATCGTGTAGCCCATACCGTGGCGGCACTCGTAGCTGTCCAGCTCGGTCTTCACCGGCGACCAGCCCGGGTTCCAGATGGTATCGTTGTCCTTAATGTAGAAATAGCGTCCGCCCATATCAATCGGCACGTTGTTGTAGCGATAGCGCGTGATGCGGCGCAGACGCGCATCCTTATAGAACGTGTAGCCGCCGGCGGTGTTCGAGATCAAAGAGAAAAAGCCCTCCATGCCCAGGTAGTTGATCCAGGGATACGGAGTTTTCGGGGTTGTGATGACGTACTCTCTGCGTGAGTCATCAAAATAACCGTACTTCATTCCAGGTCCTCCTTCGGAAAATGTAAATGAGTTCGCACAAGTGGGCGCGAAAAAACCGGCCGAAAAGAAAGGCCGGATTCGGGCCGTTGCTTTATTATAGCGTATGCGGGGGCGCTTGTCACGCAAAAAAGCACAATGCAAGGGTGCATTTGCCAAAGTATGCCCGGATATGTCGCAAAACACGGCGTCCGCGGGCGTTTTGGAAAAGATAGGTCGGGTAATTTGTCATTTCTTCTCCGATTCAAAACGAAATGAAAAAATTGACATTTCATGTGACAAAGTCACAAACATTATGTAGCATTTGTGTTATACTGCAGTCACAGAAACAAACAAGTTCTGTTGTTTTTGTATTTCATGAATAAGCTGATTCATTACTTCTCAGAAGTAATTTCTCCCCCACACAAGCTGCGTTTCATAACTTCGGTTATGAAACGCAGTAACACTATTAGCGAAAAACGAGCGAAATTAAACGGCTCCGGAAACAATCGAGATTGTTTCCGGAGCTTTTTTAATGAGCGAGATACGGATATGAGCAAGGAGCCATGTGAAACATGGCGAGATTGCGAATGTCCGTCGAATTGCGGGAGCGCGCAGCGCGGAGCAATTCGGTTTTTCGCTATTAGCCGTGAATACTAGGGCGAGTGAATGACGGAAACGAGCAAGGAGCCGTGCGTAGCACGGTGAGATTGCGAGTGTCCGTCGAATTGCGGGAGCGCGAAGCGCGGAGCAATTCGTTTTTTCGCTATTAGCCATGAATACTCGGGCGAGCGAGATACGGATATGAGCAAGGAGCCATGTGAAACATGGCGAGATTGCGAATGCTCTACGTCGGTGCGGT
>JAFZWG010000047.1 GCA_017617395.1 Lachnospiraceae bacterium | reverse complement strand
GGGATAAAAGAACATATCCCCGAGAAACGACCCGATACCGCCCACGGCAAATGCCCCCAAAGGATCCAGCAGCATCGCCGCCGTGCAGATAATCACGTCGCAGAGATAAATCGCGCCGCCGGGAACCGGAATTCCCATGGTCGCAAATACAATGTTAATTCCCATGAACAGCGCGGTAATGGTAATCCAGAGGACCCGGTTACTCTCCCGCAGTATCGGTCGCGCAACAGCAATGGAAGTGTTCGTCTTCGTCATCTTGTTTCACCTCGGGGAAATCCTCCCCACTCTTCTTTCTTTCGTAATCATTTAATGCCGAACGGATTGCCTCCTCTGCCAAAACCGAACAGTGCATCTTGTAATCCGGCAATCCGTCCAGAGCCTCAGCCACCGCTTTGTTTGTCAATGTCATCGCCTCCGAGACGGGCTTTCCCTTAATCAATTCCGTCGCCATCGAGCTGGACGCGATGGCGCTGCCGCAACCAAACGTCTCGAATTTTACATCCGTGATGACGTCGTTGTCAATCTTAAGATACATTTTCATAATATCTCCGCATTTTGCGTTGCCGACCTCGCCGACACCGTCCGCGTCCTCGATCACGCCCACGTTGCGCGGGTTCCGAAAATGATCCATCACTTTTTCACTGTATAATGCCATGGTATGCCTCCTATAATTACAAGATAAATGCTTTCTTACCGTTTACAAGGTCGCGCCAGATCGGGGAAAATCCTCTCAGATACTCGACGACTTCCTTCACATTCTTGATGATGTACTCTACGTCCGCTTCCGTGATGTCATCGCCGATGCTCAAGCGAAGCGAACCGTGCGCGACATCGTGCACGCGGCCGATTGCCAGGAGGACGTGACTGGGGTCGAGTGACCCCGAGGTACAGGCGCTTCCCGACGAGGCCGCGATTCCGCGGTCGTCCAGAAGAAGCAACAAGGACTCACCCTCAATGCCCTCGAAACAGAAGTTGACGTTCGAGGGAAGTCGTTTCGTCGCATCCCCGTTCAGGGCCGAATGCGGAATTTCCGAAAGGCCCGCGATCAGCCGGTCACGCAATGCCGAGAGGCGCTTCGCACTCTCCGACATGCCCGCTGCCGCCTCGGTCAGAGCCGTCGCCATCGCGCCGATGCCGGGTACATTTTCCGTGCCCGCTCTGCGGCCGCGCTCCTGCGCGCCGCCCTCGATGAGGTTCGTCAGGCGGATGCCCTTTCGTGCGTACAAAAAGCCGACGCCCTTCGGGCCGTGGAACTTGTGCGCCGACGCCGAGAGAAGGTCGATGTTGTCGAGCATGACGTCAATTGGAAGATGTCCGACCGCCTGCACCGCGTCCGTGTGGAACAACACGCCGCGGGCGCGACAGATGGCGCCGATCTCGCGGATGGGCTGGATCGTTCCGATCTCGTTGTTCGCAAACATCACCGTCACCAGAGCGGTTTCGTCGGTGATCGCCGCCTCAACCTCCTCCGGAACGACGAGGCCGTTCTCATGAACCGGCAACAGCGTGACCGTGAAGCCCTCGCTCTCCAGCTTCTTTAATGTATGAAGCACCGCGTGATGCTCAAACGCCGTCGAGATGATGTGCGTCTTACCCTTCTTTTTGCCCAGCTCCGCAGCGGAGCGGATCGCCTGGTTGTCGGCCTCGCTGCCGCCCGATGTGAACAGAATTTCCCGGGGCTCCGCACCGATGGCGGCCGCAACCGCGCTTCTCGCCTCCTCGAGCACTTCCTTCGCCCGTTGGCCGGTGGTGTACAAACTGGATGGATTTCCCCACGTCTCCTGCGCCAGGGAAACCATGGTATGGATGGCCGCTTCGCTCATTCTGGTCGTCGCGGCATTGTCTGCATAAATCATGGTGAACACTCCTTTTCTTGCTTTCGGCCTCATTATATTCATATTCACCCACTATGTCAATAGGTTTTTAGGATAAATTTTTCGTATTTCCCTCTTGATTTACCTATTCGCCTTGCGGTATAATAGGTAAAACGACCGAAAATCGGGGAAGAGAGGAAGAAACAATGATTTCCACACGGGGAAGATACGCGATTCGCGTTTTGCTGGATCTGGCGGAAAATGACAACGGCCACTACGTGCCCTTAAAGGACATCGCCGACCGCCAGGGCATTTCCAAGAAATATCTTGAGATTATCGTAAAGGACATGGTCACCGCGGGCCTGCTCATCGGCGCCAGCGGACGCGGCGGCGGTTACAAGTTGTGCCGCAAGCCCGAGGAGTACAACATCGGCGACGTGCTGCAGCTTCTGGAAGGTTCGCTTGCACCGGTCGTCTGCCTCGCAACGCCGAACTACAACTGCCCTCGCAAGGCGTCCTGCCGGACGCTCCCGCTCTGGACGGAATTTGACAATATGGTCCACGACTTTTTCTATAATAAGAAGCTGAGCGACCTGATGACACAGTAGACAACGTTACCAAAACCAAACCAAGATACGCAAAAAGCACTCCGCCCAACCGCGAAGTGCTTTTTGTATGGAGCGTACGGGACTTGAACCCGTGACCCCAACACTGCCAGTGTTGTGCGCTCCCAACTGCGCTAACGCCCCGTCTCATCATACTTTCATGTTAACGAAAAATGCCGGATTGTCAAGTGAATTTTTCCCTGACCAATCCGGCTTTCCCGTTATGTATAGTTTGCGCACAATCCGAAAGTAATGTTATTGCTTGCGGCCGAACAGAAGTCCCGCCGCGACGCCCATGCCGCAGACGCATGCCACGCCGATCACGATCCACACCCAATGTCTGCTGTTCTCTTCCTTCGAAGGCTCCGCGCCGACCAAAGGAACCGTCGTATTATTACTGACCGGAGCACCGATGGGTTCGACCCCCTCACCGCCACCATGATCATCCGTACGCATCTGTCCCTCGCCCGGGTCATTGTTGTCCGGGACATCGAGATTGTTGACATCGATGTTCTCAAGTTTTCTCGACGTAAAGAACGAGGAAAATCCCATGGTGCGGAAGCGGATGGCCTCGATGCTTCCGTCGTCATACGTCCAGATTTCGGGCTTCTCCAAAGGCTCGATCTCACCGTTCTCCAGAATGTGGTACACGTAGATGTCCGCACCGCCGTCCAGGGCGCCGCGCTCCAACTGCACCGTCACGTAAACCGGGAACGGAAGCTCCTGATGTCCCTCGAACTCAATCGGGAACAAACGAGCGTCCGCAAGCGAATCAAATCCGTTTGCCTTCGAAAGCTTTTCGAGGAGATCGCCCACGCCCTCGCCGGCGGTTCCGGGCTTCGCCGTGGAAACAATCTCTTTTGTCGTGGTTAACATCTCCTGAAGCTCTTCCGCAGGCATCGACGAAACCAACGTCTTCTGCTCTTCGTTCAATTCCTCGTAGAATACTTCGATCTTCACCGCGCCGGACTCGCCTTTGGGCACCGTCGGAAGATCAATCGTCTGATTTCCTCCGAGCTGCTCGGGAATGTCCTGACCGCCCGGTTCCTGTCCGCCCTGGCCGCCCGGTTCCTGTCCGCCCTGGCCGCCCGGATTATCTCCGCCGGGCTCCTGTCCTCCCTGACCACCGGGCTCCTGGCCTCCCTGGCCGCCCGGTACGTCACCGCCACCCTGACCGCCGCCCTGGCTGTCCTCGCCGTAGCGATAGCCTTCCCAGGTTTCATTGTTGGTCACGATGTAATCGCCCTTCTTCGGCACGTTCTTGACACCGTCGTTGTCCGACTCCGGAGGCATCGGGTTGCCGAGCAGAATGTAGCCGGTTCCCTTGCAGCGCGGGCATTTCCAGCCGTATTTCTTCGCGATCTGGCAATTCCCGTTCGGGCACTCCTTGATCCCGGTACCGTCACATCCCGTGCAGAGATTCCAGCCGGGCTCGGTATGGCAGACGATGCAGCGAAGCTTTCCCGTGCCGCCGCAGTTGCCGCACGTGCCGGGCTGCGCATCCGGAGGGATCTCGCCGTCACCGCTTCGGATGTAAGTATCACCGTTGCAGGACGGGCAGGTGTAATAGCCGTCGACGCATCCGTGCACGCCGTCGCCGGGACACTTCGTCCGCGGCTCACCGTGGCAGCCGTCGCACACAACCTCGCCCTTGTTCCCGCAGTTCGGGCAATGGAAATCGCCCGAGCCGCCACACATTCTGCACACCTCAAGATCCGTGGCATGCGCACGCATCGGCAGCGTGCAAAGCACAAGCAAAAAAGCAGCCGTCACAGCCAAAACGCGCCTTCCTCTGCAAAACCTCGTCAGTCTCATCGGTCTTTCCTCCCGGCCGAAGCCAAACAAAGCCGTGTCTATGAATACAATATACGGAAAATGCTCCCTTCGCACAACCGCTTTTTCCGCGCTCCGCTAAAGTCAAGGCGCATTTGCCGCACAGCACCTCGCAAAGCCGCAAAAAATGCAACATGTTCCGTCATTTCGGCATTTTCCGGCCGGAAGACAAAAAAGAAAACCCGGAGTCGCGAACGATCCGGGTATGTGACGGAGAAGGAGGGATTTGAACCCTCGCACCGCTATTAACGGCCTGCACCCTTTCCAGGGGTGTCCCTTCAGCCTCTTGGGTACTTCTCCATGTAATGGTAAAAGTGTCGGCCGCAGTCTGTAGGACGACCGAACTATACTCGCAATATGAGGTTTGTGTCTTCGAAGAACCGAAACGGAGAATGTGGGATTCGAACCCACGGTTCCTTTCGGAAACACCGGTTTTCAAGACCGGCGCCTTAAACCACTCGGCCAACTCTCCAAAAGAACGCGAATACTAAAGTACCACAAGATACACGCCTTGTCAAGCATTTTTCGCCGATTGGCGCGGCAGTTTCCAAAACTTTCGAAAAAGCCGTCACGGCGTGAAAAAGCGGCGAACTTTGATGCGTCCGCCGCCCGCCAATATTCCGCTTAAATCCTACCGCTCTCCGAGCTTTAAGCCGGGCACCGCGTTGAGTGTGAGGTCCGCGACGTTGCTGCGCAGGAATTCATAGTAGGCGGCGGAACCGATCATCGCCGCGTTGTCCGTGCAAAGAATGGGCTCGGGGTAGACGACACGCATGCCGTTCGCCTCACCGACTTCGAGCATCCGGCTGCGGAGCGCCGAGTTGGAGGCAACGCCGCCTGCGATAGCTACCGTCGAAACGCCCTGCGCCTTCGCCGCCGCGATCGTGCGGGTCACCAGGACATCCACGACCGCCTCCTGGAACGAGGCCGCGAGGTCCGCCTTCGTGAGTCCGTCGGAAAATGTATCCGGACACGCCTCGGTTCCTTCCGCGTCACCGCCGGTCGGAACGCCGTGACGCGTAAGCGCCGCCGCATCGCGGGACTTCATTTTCTCGATGTTCAGATAGTTGAGAACCGCCGACTTCAGGCCGCTGAAGCTGAAGTCGTACGGAGCGTCTTCGATGTGAGCACGCGGGAACGCAATGGCATTCGGATCGCCCTGCTTTGCGAGGGCATCCACCTTCGGACCGCCCGGGTAACCGAGGCCGATGGCGCGCGCGATTTTGTCGTACGCCTCGCCCGCCGCGTCGTCATGCGTGCGGCCGATGATGCGGTACGTGCCGTAGTCCTCGACCATGACGATGTGCGTGTGGCCGCCGGACACGACAAGGCACAGAAACGGCGGCTCCAGATTCGGATGGGAAATGTAGTTCGCCGACACATGGCCCTCGATGTGGTGAACCCCGATGAGCGGCTTGTGCGCAGCATACGCGATGGCCTTCGCCTCCGCAACGCCTACCAGCAGCGAGCCGACCAGGCCGGGCCCGTACGTAACCGCGATCGCGTCCATCTCGGAGAGCGACATCTTCGCCTTCGCAAGCGCCTCCGTGATCACGGGATTGATCTTCTCGATGTGCTTTCGAGAGGCAATCTCCGGCACGACACCGCCGTAGAGCGTGTGCAGCGCAATCTGCGAGGAGATCACGTTCGAGAGGACCTCCCGGCCGTTTTTGACAACAGCCGCGGCGGTCTCGTCACACGAGGATTCGATTGCCAAAATGTAAGTACCCTTCATAAAAGCCTCCGGGCATTTGCCGCACTGTGCGCGGCAGATGCTCACTCTTCTTCAAACTTCAGATCGACATACTGGCCGTCCCGGCTGACCACAGTGTACGGGAAGATGCTTCGCACATCGTCCGCGTACTGCTCCGGGTGAACCAAAGACGGGCTGTAGTGCGTGAGCCACAGCTCGCGCGTCCCCGCCTCCAGCGCCATCGTCGCCGCCTCGGCAAATGTCATATGCCGGTGCGCCTTCGCCTTCTTCTCGCTGCCGGGCTCCGCGTACATACCCTCGCAGATGAAGAGGTCGGACCCCGCTGCCGCCTCGACGATCGACGGTGTCGGCCGCGAGTCCGTGCAATATGTAAGTTTCAAACCCTTGCGCTCGGGCCCCAGGATCATGTCCGGCGTGTACGTGACGCCGTCAAGCTCGACGGTCGCGCCCTTCTGGAGCTTGCTCCAGCACGCCATCGGCACGTGGTTGGCCTCCGCCTTCTCGGGCAGGAATTTGCCCTGGCGGCGGATCACCAGCGAATAACCGTAGCACACGATGTTGTGCGCCACGCGAAATGCTTCAATCGTGTAATCGCGGCAAGCGATCGACTCTTTCGGCTCGGTCAGCTCGCGGAACACAAGCTCAAACGGAAGGTCCGGCGCTATGACGCACAACGCCCTTACCACCGCCTCGGTGCCCTTCGGCCCGATGATCGTGACCGGCTCGGTGCGCTCGGCGTTGCCCATGGAAAGCAGAAGCCCCGGAAGGCCGCTCACATGATCGCCGTGCACGTGCGTCACCAGAATCGTGTCGATGTCGTGGCAGCTGTAGCCGCGGCGCCGTAAGGCAACCTGCGTGCCCTCGCCGCAGTCGATCAGCAGCCCCGAACCGTTATATCGTGTCAGGGCGGACGTTAAGAAACGCCCCGGAAGGGGCATCATCCCGCTCGTTCCCAACAGACAGACTTCAAACATAAAAACCTCACTTTGCGCTATGCCTCCGAAGGGCGGGGAATCACCCGCTGGTAGAGGTATGCATTTTCCGTCGGATTGCTGTAGTAATTGCGCCGCATTCCGACTTTGACAAATCCTTCCTGCTCATACAACGAGATTGCCGCAGCATTGTGCTCGCGGACCTCGAGGAAAATGACCTCGGCCCCCGCCGAAGCCGCCTCGCGGTACAGTTCCCGCAAAAGTCGACGCCCGATGCCCCTTCGTCTCGCCTCCGGCGCCACCGCGATGTTCGCAATCTGCGCCTCCGGAAGCGTTAAAAACATTCCGGCGTAGCCAAGCACGGTCTTTCCGTCCATCGCCGCCAGAAAGCGGTACAACGGATGCCCGACGGACTCCGTGAGAACCGCCTCGCTCCACGGGTCGGAGAAGCAGACCTTCTCGAGCGCCGCGATCTGCGGCACCTCGGCCGTCGTCGCCGGGACGATCAAGCATGCGGTTGTGCGAACCTTATCGCTCAAGACGTTCCTCCCGTTCCCGCTCGGCCTGCGAGATCCGCAGGTACGTCGGGACAAATTCTTCCGCGCTCACGGTCTTTCCCTCCGCAAGAAGGGTGAACGCAAGCCAGCCTACCGACGAAGCGCGCTGCTTCACAAGGTGCGGCGGTGCGATCGTAAACGGCACCGTGAGCTCCTTTGCAAGCCGCTCCGCATAAATCCCAGCGGCATCACCAAGGATAACCGCAGGGCGCCCGAATTCGTTCACGGAGGCGATCACCGAAGCGATCTCCGCGCACTCATCGGGCTTATATTCTACAATAGTTGTCCCATTAAAACCATAGAGTCCGGTGTATACCTGCTGGCGTCTTGCGTCCATCAGCGGACACACGACAGCATCGGTTCCGGCGACATTTGCCGCAAGCGCCGCAACCGTCGAAACCGGGACAACCGGCACATTCCACACCATCGCAAGCCCCTTCACGGTAGCCGCGCCGATGCGAAGTCCCGTGAAGGACCCCGGCCCTGCCGCAACCGCGATTGCACCGATCTCCGAAGGGTCGGTCTCGGTCATGCGCATGACCTCGTCGATCATCGGCAGAAGCGTCTGCGAGTGTGTCTTCTTGTAATCCACCGAATACTCCGCAAGCACCGCGTCCTCCGTCAAGATCGCGACGGACGCCACCTGCGCCGAACTGTCAATCGCCAGAAGTTTCATCTTGGCCTCCAAACTCAATCGTGATGCGGCGATACCCAAGGCCCTTGTCAAGGTCCTTCTCGATCGTGACCTGCGTCGCCGTCTCCGGGATCAGCTCGCGGATCTGCTCCGCCCACTCGATCAGGCACACGCCGTCCCCGTAGAAGTACTCCTCGTAGCCGATCTCGTACATCTCATCGGGATCCTCGATGCGGTACACATCAAAATGATACAAAGGAATCCGGCCCTCGCGGTACTCCTGCACGATCGTAAACGTCGGGCTGCTCACCGGCTCGGTCACGCCGAGTCCTTTCGCAACCCCCTTGGCAAATACCGTCTTGCCGACGCCCAGATCCCCGTTTAAACACACCACAGAGCCCGCGGGAACCTTCGCTCCCAGCAACTGCCCGTACTTGAATGTGTCTTCCGCGCTGAAACTTTCCACAACCATAAACGACCTCATTTTCCGCTGACTTTGGACTTCAAAAATGCGCGCAGCTCCTCGTACTTCTCACCGATGACATCCTTCGGGAAGATAAATCCGCTGTTGCGGAACACCTGCGCGTACGTCCAGCTGCGGTACTCCCTGATTCTCTGAATGTTGCCGTACGAAACCGCCTGGCGCTGACCGTCCTGGCAGAGCACCATTCCGTCGTCACAGATATGATACTCCGTCAGCGAGCAGTGATCCCGCAGATACACCGCGTTGCGCGCAGCATTGAGAATCGCGCGCACCGGCACGTACCAAAGCAGAAGCACGATCAAAACGATAACGACCGCGCGGTTCTGCGCGCCGAGTTCCTTCCAGGACACGATCAGATAGGCAAATGCCAGAATAATACAAAGCCAGAAAGGCGGGCCCTGGATCGGATCAAGCAGCGAGAAGCGAAGCTTGTGCCGCACGAGATCCTTGAATCTCAACATGTATGTGAAGCAGTAGCGCTCATTTTCGAGCATCTCGTCGCAGAGCGCCTCGTTGGCCGCTGCCGCCTCCTCCTCGGGAGTGAGCTTCACAGCCTCCGAAGCCGCATCCGCCGCTGCTTCGTTTTTCTCTTCCGTCAAAATCTTCTCTTCGTCCATAGACCCTCCGGACCGCCGTCGAAAAGCTTATGCCTGCTTCTTCAAAAGACGGCTGATATGCTTGTAAATGATAACCGTGATCAACGAGACCACGCCGCTCTTTAAAAGGTTAAACGGCGCAACGCCGAAGATTAAGAACGTGCGAAGCGACTTGATCATGCTGTTGCGGGACGAGCCCATGCCGACAAGCGCGTTGATGTCCATGTGGAACAGCTTCGCGTACGTCGGAAGCAGCAGGTACGCGTTCAACAGGCAGCTGCACACCGTCACGCTGAGGCAGCCGACCACAAGACCGATGCGCGACATGCGCTTCGTCTTGCGCGCGTAGTAGATCACCGACGCCGGAACGATGAAGCAGCATCCCATGATGAAGTTGGCAAATTCACCCACGAACACGGTGCTCGTGCCGTTCAACAGAAGGTTGATCAAAACCTTGAGGAACTCCATCAAAACGCCGGCCACCGGACCCATTGCGAACGCACCGATGATAACCGGAAGCTCCGCAAAATCCATCTTGTAAAATACCGGGATTCCCGGAATCGGGAACGAGAACATCATCAATACCGCAGCCACCGCTGCCATCATCGCCATCAATGTCATGCGATGAAGCTTGAACGACTCTTTTGCATTTGCACCGGTGCCCTCCGGACCGTACTCTTTGTGCTTCTTGCGGATCAGGTACTCCGAGACAAATGCAACCACCAACACGGCAGCCACGACTGCCAGCGCCAGCAGGAGGAACTTGTAGTTCTCCACTGCGGCCGAACCGACCTTTTTCAAGGTCTCCAACCATTTTTTCACCTTTTTGTTCTCACTTTCTGCGTGTAATTCGTATACTGACCAGATATTCAAAACGCGAGGCAGCCGTCGCCGCCGATCACGTCTTTAGCATTTGTCTTCAGTGCCCGAGGCACCGTCCGCACGGCCGGTAACCGAGCTTCTCGGCCTCGTCCGCGGTCCCGTAGAAATAAAACCAGTTGCGATGCATCACGCCCGCGACATACTCGCAGTCGGGCTTGTGATACACCTTCGAATTTCCGTTTAAGATGAACGCCACATCCGCCGGATGCACAACCTTCTGCTCGTCCTCTCCGCCGTCCGGCGCGCGGTACGGATCCTCCAAAGCGGGCTTGTCCGCCAGGATCTCATCGTCCTCGATCAGCAGCGTGATCGTGTTCTGCACATCGGTCCGAAGTACCATGGCCCCGGCCTCCAGAAGCCGGTCGATGCACTCCGATGTCGGATGCCCGTAGGCGTTTGTGCCGGTGCTGATGATCGCGTACTCCGGCTTCGCCGCCGCAAGCAGCTCCTTCGTGTTCGAGTAGCGGCTTCCGTGGTGATTGACGAGAAAGATATCGCAGTCGCCGATCAGGCCTTTGCGAACCAGCGACCGCTCCTTCGCTGCGCCCGCGTCGCCCATGACCAGAAGCGTCTTTCCTCCGATCGTGACTGCCATCGCCAGCGAGGTGTCGTTGTCATCATCCTCCTTCGGTCCCTCCACGGCACTGATCTCCGCCGAGAGCACCGTAACCGTCAGTCCGTCCGCGGCAAATGCATCCCCTGCCGACGGACAATACCACACGATATCTTTTGTGTCAATCATCTCCGCAAGAGATTGATATGTTTTTGTGTTTCCTTCGTTTGCGGGCCCCCAGAATTCGTCAATCGCAAAGACCGAGAACACACCGACCAGACCGCTGATGTGGTCGGCATCGTAGTGCGTCGCGATGACGCGCTGCAGCCGTTTGATCCCGAGCTGCTTAAGGAACGAAACCACGTAGCTCGAGGAGCGGGCCTCGCCGCCGTCGATCAACACGGCCGTCCGGCCGGAACACAAGAGCGTGCAGCTGCCCTCCCCGACATTCAGCACATACACCGCCGTCGCGAGCTCCGGATTGACCGGACCCTCGGGAACCGGCGTCGCGGTGGGTTCATTTTCCGACGGGGTCGGCGTCGCGGGGAGCGTGCCGTCCGTCGGCGTCGCCGCCGGCGTACCTGTAGCTGCAGGTGAACCGGTCAGTGCAGGCGTTCCGCTTCCGGGCGCAGGCGTCGGGGCCGGAGCCGGAATGATACCGAGCTTTGCAAGCCCGAACACAAGCAACAGTCCTGCCAGCAGAAGTGCCGGCAAGACCGTCGCAAGAATTACTCTCTTACGTTTGTCTTTCATGATCACTCAATCACATATCCTACGATGAGGCACCACGGCTTCACGAAACCGTTAATCGAGTCGTACGTAACCTCCGTGGAGACGTTTCCGTAACGGTTGTAAACGACGAAGCGGTTCTGCTCGTCGCGGCTGAAGAACACAAAATGCGCTCCGCCGAAGATCGGCCGTTTCGTCCAGAAAGCGACGACGGCGCTTTTGGCATTTGCAAGCTTCTTGCGCGAAAACGTCATACGGTTTTTGATGCCGAATTTGCGCAGGCAGTAGCCCATGCTGTACGGAAACGTCCCGAACAGGCCGAAGACCGGCGCCGCGGTGAGTTCCATAAAGCGAAGGATCTTCGGAAGATCCGGCTGTTTCCCGAGATGCACCATCGCGTTGTACACCGAGATCGGGCCGCAGCCGTTATTGTCAACCTTGCGAAGTCCGAACGGAAATTCACGAAGTGTCCCCATGCCCTGCCCGTTGAGGTACGGGGCGGGAAGACGGTGCACAAGCTCCCTGGATTTTCTAAGATGGGATGGAAAATACATTTATCTGCACAACTTTCTGGAGATGTCCCAAAGCTCGGTGTCAATGTCCTTCTTCATCGCGATCGCCTCGGCAAGGTCGATGTCCGTGAACTCGCCCTTTCGGAAGCAGATGGCACGGTTCTCCGCGCCGGCGATCAGGATATCCACCGCACGGGCGCCCATCGCGGACGCGAACACACGGTCGCGGCAGGTCGGGCTGCCGCCTCTTTGAATGTAGCCGATGATGGTCGCACGTGTCTCGAGACCGGTCGCTGCCTCGATGCGCTTCGCCATACCGTTCGAGTCACCGACGCCCTCGGCGTTGATGATGATATGCAGCTTCTTGCCGAGCTTCTTGCGCTCTGCGATGCGGTCGATGATCGCCTGCTCCTCATAGTCGTAACGCTCGGGAATCAGAATTTCCTCGGCGCCGTTCGCGATACCGCACCACATGGCGATGTGGCCGGCCTTGCGTCCCATAACCTCGATGATACTGCAGCGCTCATGCGAAGCCGACGTGTCGCGCACGCGGTCGATGGCGTCCATGGCGGTATTTAACGCGGTGTCAAAACCGATGGTGTAGTCGGAGCTCGCCACGTCGAGGTCGATCGTTCCGGGAACGGCAACCACGTTCACGCCGTGCTTGGAAATCTCCAGAGCACCGCGGTACGAACCGTCACCGCCGATGACCACAAGCGCGTCGATATTGTTCTTGCGGCAGATGTACGCAGCCTTCTCCGGGCCCTCAGGGCGAAGCATCTCCGGGCAGCGCGCCGTGTACAGAATCGTACCGCCCTTCTGGATGATGTCCGACACGCTGCGTGTCTCCATATCAACAAAATCCTCTTCCAGCAGTCCCGAGTATCCGCGGCGGATACCCTTGACCTTCATTCCCGCGTGAACCGCGGTACGAACCACCGCACGCACGGCCGCATTCATGCCGGGCGCATCGCCGCCGCTCGTCAGCACGCCGATGGTTCTCACTTCCTCTTCCTTCTTCGTTTTGAACAGTCCCATGTTACGCCTCCGTCAATTCATATTACCGCGCCTGGCGCGGCTGTCTGCGCATATTTATCGCGACGGTCCGAACGCATTTTGATACGTAAACGCGATACGGTCCGCACCGTAAACCTTAGTCAGTTCCTCCAAGAGCCCGTCCTCGGGGTTCACCATAAACCCGCGCGGCAGGGCGATCGGTTTCTTCTCCGCGACGCACATCGCGCTCACCGGCACGTTGCCGTCACTCTTCTGCAGGATCTCCGCAAGCTTCGTCCGGTCTTCGGCAAATGCCGCCTCATCCGGATAGCGGATCCAGAGCTTTCTCGGAACCTCCGAAAAATCCTTCATCGCGGAGAAGATCAGCTTTGCCGGCTTGTCCTCCTCCACGCTCGCGCGCCCGCTCACAAAGAGCTTCATCTCCGGCTGCAGCCGCGTCCGGATGCGCTCGTAGTCCTTCGGGAACACCAGCACTTCTGCGGTTCCCACCATATCCTCGATCGTGAGGAACGCCATGATGGAGTTGCTCCGCGTCGTCTTCTGCGTGATGCCGGTTAAGATGCCGCCGATCACGTACGTGTCGCCGTCCTTGACATTCGGCATCTTCGTGTCTTCGTTTAAGTTGAAGTCCACCGTCTGTGCGGTGACATTTTTCTGCCACAGCGTGTAGTCGGCCTCGAGCGGATGACCGCTGATGTAGATGCCGAGAACCTCCTTCTCGAACGCAAGCATCTCCTCTTTCGTGAATTCGCCGCAGTTGGTGAACTGCTCCGTCGCCGCCGTCTCGTCCGCGTCCATCAGGTCGAACATCGACATCTGACCGGAAATCTGCTTCTTCTTGCCCGAGGCGATGCCGTCGACGATGGCGCCGTACGCCTGCGTCTTCTGCTTGCGCGTGCCCGGAAGGCTGTCAAATGCGCCGCCCTTGATCAGATTCTCGAGGCTTCGCTTGTTGATCTCGCCGCCGCTCATGCGCCGGATGAAATCCGTGAGCGACTGGAACGGCCCGCCGACCGTGCGCTCCGCAACAATGGCGTCAACCGCCTGCGTGCCGAGTCCGCGGATTGCCGAGAGACCGTAGCGGATCGCCTTCTTTCCGTCCGCCGTCCGGCCTACGCTGAAGGCAGAGAAGCCCTCGTTGATGTCCGGCGGCAGCAGGGAGATTCCGAGACCCCGCAGGTGTGCGATGTAGCCCGCAACCTTGTCGCCGTTGTCGATGACCGAGGTCATCAACGCCGCCATAAACTCGGCCGGGTAGTACACCTTCAGGAATGCCGTTCTGTATGCCACAACCGCGTAGCATGCGGCGTGGGATTTGTTAAATGCGTATTTCGCAAAATCCGTCATCTCGTCGAAGATGCGGTTGGCCACGGCCTCGGAGATGCCGTTCGCCAGGCAGCCGGGCACATTTGCCTCGGGGTTGCCGTAGACGAAGTACTGCCGCTCCTTCGCCATCACTTCCGCCTTCTTCTTGCTCATCGCGCGGCGCACCAGGTCGCTTCGGCCAAAGCTGTAGCCGGCCAGTTCGCGCACGATCTGCATAACCTGCTCCTGGTAGACGATACAGCCGTACGTCGGCTCAAGAATCGGCCGCAGCTGCTCGCACTCGTAGGAGATATTTTCCTGATCGTTCTTGCCGTCGATGTACTTCGGGATGAAGTCCATCGGGCCAGGACGGTACAGACTGATGCCTGCGATCACGTCCTCAAGGCACTGCGGCTTCAGCTTCTTCATGAAGGCTTTCATGCCCGCACTTTCCAGCTGGAAGATACCCTCCGTCTTGCCGGATGCAAGAAGCTCGTAAACCTTCGGGTCGTCGTAGGAAAGCTTTTCGATTTCCAGATTCGGGTCATCGCGGCGGGCCATCTCCTCCGCATCCTTGATGACCGTCAGCGTCCGAAGTCCCAGGAAATCCATCTTGAGAAGACCGAGCTCCTCAAGCGTTGTCATTGTATACTGCGTCGTGATCGTACCGTCGGCCGAGCGCGAAAGCGGAACGAACTCGTCCGCCGGAGCCGGCGCGATAACCACGCCCGCGGCGTGAATCGACGTGTGCCTCGGAAGCCCCTCGAGCTTCTTCGCAAAATCAACCAGCTCCGCAATCTCGGCGTCGCTCTCCACGAGTTTCTTAAACTCCGAGTTGACCTCCAAAGCCTTCGCGATGTTCATGCCGAGCTCCATCGGCACCATCTTCGCGACCGCGTCCACACGCGCGTACGGAAGGTCCATCGCGCGCCCGACGTCGCGGATGACACCGCGCGCCTGCAGCGTACCGAACGTCACGATCTGCACCACGTGGTCCTCGCCGTAGTGCTTTACCACGTAGTCAATCACTTCCTGCCGCCGCTCGTAGCAGAAGTCCACGTCGATATCCGGCATGGTCTGACGCTCGGGGTTTAAGAATCGCTCGAAAATGAGCGAGTATCGAATCGGATCGATATCCGTAATCTTCAGCGAATAAGCAACGATACTGCCGGCACCGCTGCCTCGTCCCGGACCGACCGGGATGTCATGCTCCTTCGCGTAGCGAATGAAGTCCCACACGATCAGGAAGTAGTCGACGAAGCCCATGTCGCGGATTGTCGAAAGCTCGTACGTGAGGCGCTCCTCATGGTCCGTATAGTTGTCCGGGTAGCGCTCCTTCAGGCCCTCGCGGCACAGTTTTTCGAGGTATTCATACGAGGTGAATCCCTCCGGCACCTCGAACACGGGCAGTTTGTAATGCCCGAATTCGATCTCGACGTTGCACCGCTCCGCGATGCGCTTCGTATTTTCCACCGACTCGGGCGCAAAACTGAAGAGCTGCGCCATCTCCTCGGGAGAACGCATGTAAAACTGCGCGGGCTCGTACCGCATGCGGTCCTCGTCCGAGATCTTCGCCTGCGTCTGGATGCACAACAGCGTGTCGTGCGCCTTCCAGTCGTCCGCGTTCACGTAGTGAATATCGTTCGTGCACACCAGCGGAATCCCGGTCTCTTTGTTCATCCGCAGAAGCCCCTGGTTGACCAGCTTCTGGTCCGGAATGCCGTGGTCCTGCAGCTCGAGGAAGAAGTTGTCCTCGCCGAAGATCGACTGCATCTTCTTCGCGCACGTCACCGCATCGTCGTAAAATCCCATCCGAAGCAGCGTCGGGATCTCGCCCGCCAGACACGCCGACAAAGCGATGATGCCCTCATGGTACTGCTCCATCAACTCGTAGTCGATGCGCGGCTTATAGTAAAAGCCGTCCACAAAGCCCTTCGAGACAATCTTCATGAGGTTGGCGTAACCGACGTTGTTCTCCGCCAAAAGCACAAGGTGGTAGTACCGCTTGTCGCCGTACGCGCCGAGCTTGTCAAAGCGCGACCCCTGCGCAACGTACACCTCGCAGCCGATGATCGGCTTGATGCCTTCCGCCAGACACGCGCGGTAGAAATCGATGACGCCGTACATGACGCCGTGGTCCGTGATCGCCAGAGCGTCCATCCCGAGCTCCTTCGCCCGGTGCACCATCTCCTTGATCTTGCCCGAACCGTCCAGAAGACTGTACTCGGTATGCACGTGCAAATGCGTAAAATTCACGGCGTCACCTCCTCTCAAATTCGCTGCCCCAATCGATGCCCACACAGAGTTATTATAGCATTTTCCGAGTGCAGAATCAAGAATAACGCGCGTGCGCGTGCGCGTTGCTTTCCAGCTCCCTTGCACAGACGAAAAATGCCCGCCGAAAGCCGCGGCGTACCTTCGCAAAACACAAGGTCATCCGCAGCCCGGCGGGCTGTTATTCTACAGTTGTAGAGCCATTATTTTATCGATGTTTACTGAAATCCTACTTGCGCTCATCGAGCCACCGCAAAAACGCTTCCAGCCCCTCCGAAAGATCCCGGTACGTCGCGTCAAAATCGTCGGTGTACCACGGGTCCGCCACGTCTCGCGACTTGCCCGCGAACGTCAGAAGCTTGTACAGCTTGCGCTGCGGATCTCCTCCCGCGATGCGCTCCATGTTGTGCATGTTGGCCGAGTCCATCCCGATCAGGTAATCGAACTCCTCATAGTCCGCCGGAGTCATTCGCCTCGCGCGATGCGGCACCAGCGGGATCCCGACGCTCCGAAGTTTCGCCACCGTCCCGTAATGCGGCGGATTCCCGATCTCCTCATAACTCGTCGCCGCCGAGTCGATCACAAACTCCGCCTCGCGATGTCTCTTCTTTACCATGTCCGTGAACATGCTCTCCGCCATGGTGGAGCGACAGATATTGCCGTG
>JAFZWG010000004.1 GCA_017617395.1 Lachnospiraceae bacterium | reverse complement strand
TAACAAGCTCGTTTCTGCCCTGCTCAAAGGTGATTCCGTACACCTGCTTGCGCTCGATGGGAGCGGGGGTGTAGTCGGGGTCGATCTTGATGATGTTGTATGTGCCCTTTCTCTTGGACTTGAGTATCTCAAGAGCCTCGGGCTCGTAGCCGGGAGCGATGACACCGTCGCTCACCTCACGTTTGATCATGTTCGCGGTGCATACATCGCACACATCCGAGAGTGCGATGAAGTCGCCGAAGGAGGACATGCGGTCCGCGCCGCGCGCACGCGCATAAGCGCTCGCAAGGGGCGTAAGCTCGCCGAGATCGTCCACCCAGTAGATCTTGCGCAGCGTGTCGGTCAAAGGAAGGCCTACCGCAGCGCCCGCGGGCGATACGTGCTTGAAGGAGGTCGCTGCCGGAAGGCCCGTCGCCTTCTTGAGCTCCTTCACAAGCTGCCAGCCGTTAAATGCATCCATAAAATTGATGTAGCCCGGCTTGCCGTTCAAAACCGTGATCGGCAGGTCGCTTCCGTCCGCCATGAAGATGCGGGACGGCTTCTGGTTGGGGTTACATCCGTACTTCAGTTCCAGTTCGTTCATTTTCTTGCCTCTTTCTATGATTCCTTCGGAAAATTCATTCCGCTGTCAAACGTTCTTGTTGACGATTCTCGTCTCGTATTTGCCGGTCTCAATGTCGATGTAACGAACGAACAACGAAACCTTGTTGTCCTCGTTCAGGCTGTTCCATACAAGCTCGGTAAACTCATCGATGCTGCCCTCGATGTCCACAAGCTCCGGCTCGCCCTCGAAGCTCGGAAGCGGATTGCCGTCACCCATGTAGGTGTGGATGAAACGGCCGAAGCCCGCCTTCGGATTCGTGTACGCGAACGTAAAGCGGTTGCAGGAATCGGGATCGCCGTTGTCGCTCTTAAGGATCGACATTGCGAAGTTGTAATTGCCGTTCTCAACGTGCATGATGCCGCTGATGCGAGGCGTGTAGTTCGGAGCATCGGGCTCGAACTCTCTGCCGCGAAGCGACTGCTCGAACGTCTGCTGCTTGTCCATCAGCTCGTAAATCGTGTCGGTCTGATCGCCGTTCGTGACGATCGTCTTGTTGCCGAGAACGCGAACCGGCGCGTAGATGATCAGGCTCGGATCCGACAGCTTCGATGGGTCAAATGCCTGCGTGCGAATGCCCTCGCCCTCCGTGACGAACACACGGTTGCGGCTGTTCACGCTTCTGCCCATAATAAAATAGGCAGTCACGGCGCTTTTTCCATCCGATGATCTGCCTATTACAATCCCGCGACCGGGATATGCATTGTTCTGTAATACCTGCTTCAATGACTGCATCTTCATGACACATCCTCCGTTACCAAGACTTCCGATCTTCGGGCCTCGCCCGAATCCTCTCTCATTATAACGGAACGCGAATGTCAAATCAAGCGGTTTTCACACAATGGTTTTGAATTTTTAATGATCGTCTAAACGTACTCGAACACGACTGCCAGCACGACCGCCACGGCCGTGAGAAGCGCGCCGGGAACAACGGCGTAAAGGCATGTGCCTCCGCGCTTTCCGCGCTTGCGCTCCCGATACTCCGCATAGGTTTCGTTCTTCTCGTGAAACCGGACGCGGAAGAGCATGCGGATGCCGTACGTAATCATGTCAAACGTTCCCTCGCCGGCAACCCACATCAAAAGGCCGAAGCAAAGCGTCAGTCCGCCGACCGTGAAAAATGCATCCGAGAATTTCTTCACACGCTCCTGCGTCGTCAATTCACTGCCGAAGGCACCGGTTGTGAGCAGCATCGCCAAAACGACCATAAGCATCACGACAGTAGTCACGGCAAGCCGTTTCCACACCTTCCGCTTCGGGCTTTCTTCCTCGCGGAGCTCATTTTCCGAAGGCGCACTCACTCGGACACCTGCTTTCGATAAGCGATGAACTCCTTCTCCGTGCAGCGCACAAAGTGGCCCGGGCAGACTTCGCGAAGCTGCGGCTCCTCGTCGGTCTTCTCATGGTCGAGAAGCGGGTTGTAGCGGATGCGGACGCGGTTTTTCTCCGTGTCGGGATCCGGCAGCGGGATGGCCGAGAGAAGCGACCGGGTGTACGGGTGCAGCGGGTGGCGGAACAGCTCGTCGGAGTCTGTCATCTCCACCAGGTTACCGAAGTACATAACGCCGATGCGATCCGAAAAATACTTGACCACGGAAAGGTCATGCGCGATGAAGAGGATGGTCATCCCCATCGTCTCGCGGAGTTCGTTCAAAAGGTTGATAACCTGCGCGCGGATCGACACGTCGAGCGCGGAGATCGGCTCGTCGGCGATGATCAGCTTCGGCTTCATCACGACGGAGCGTGCGATACCGATACGCTGTCTCTGACCGCCGGAGAACTCGTGCGGATAACGGTCGGCGTGCTCGTGCACAAGGCCTACGGTATCCAGCATCTCATACACCTGATCCTGCAGGTACTTTTTGTCGCGGATGCCCTGGATGATCAGGCCCTCGGAGATAATCTCGCGGACCGTCATACGGGGGTCGAGCGACGCGACGGGATCCTGATAGATCATCTGGATCTGCGTCACCAGTTTAGAATGAGCCGCAACCTTCAGCTCGCGGCGCATCTGCTTGCGAAGCTTCGCCGCCTCCTCGGGGGAAGCGTCCTTTAAAAGCTCGGTGAATTTTTCTTCGATGCGCTTTTTCTCCTCCACGCGGAAGTCGTCGTCACAATGGTTGTGATCGTACTTTGCCTTGCGGATTTCGGCGCGCATCTGCGCGATCTTCTCGTCGCAGGCTGCGATCTGGTCCTGCGCTCCGCCGTCCTTCACCAGCTGCTTGCGGCGCGCCTTCTGCGCCTTGATCTCGTCATAGTAAGACTTCGTGCCGGCAACGATTCGCTTTCCGTCAAACCACACGTTGCCCGAAGTCGCGTCATACAGTTTGATAATAGTACGTCCGGTCGTCGTCTTGCCGCAGCCGGACTCGCCTACGAGGCCGAAAACCTCGCCCTTGCGAACCTCGAAGGAAACATCGTTCACAGCCTTCTTGACCATGTCTCCCTTGCCGAAGAACATCGAAAGGTTTTCTACTTTGAGCAATACGTCATTGTCACGCTTGTCGTCACTCATTGCTTTCACCTCTCTTTGCTTTCATCTTGGCGATTCGCTCCATCACGATCTTCGGAGGATCCACCTTCGGCGCGTTCGGGTGCAACAGCCACGTCGCCGCAAAATGCGTATCCGTAATCCGGAACATCGGAGGCTGCTCCTCGAAGTCAATCTCCAGCGCATACTTGTTGCGGTCGGCAAATGCATCGCCCTTCGGCGGATAAATCATATTCGGCGGCGTTCCCGAGATGGACTCCAGCTTCTCCTTCGTGTCCAGATCCGGAACGGAGGACAGCAGTGCCCACGTGTACGGATGTGCCGGGCTGTAGAAGATGTCGCGTGCGGTGCCGTACTCGACGATCTTGCCGGCGTACATAACCGCGATGCGGTCCGCCATGTTGGCCACCACGCCAAGGTCGTGCGTGATGAAGATTACGGACAGATGACGCTCTTCCTTGAGGCGGTTGATCAGCTCGAGGATCTGCGCCTGGATCGTCACGTCGAGAGCCGTCGTCGGCTCGTCACAGATCAGCACGTCGGGGTTGGCCGTCAGTGCGATTGCGATAACGATACGCTGACGCATACCGCCGGAAAATTCAAACGGATACTGCTTGTAGCGGCGTCTGGGATTGTCGATACCGACGCTCTCCATCAGCTTGATCGCGCGCTCACGCGCCACCGACTTCGTGATGCGGTACGCAGCTCTCTGCTCCGTATCCTTCATGAAGTCGACAACCTCAAGCGTACGCGTCTCCACGTTCGTCGCGCGGTTTGCCTCGATCTGCTGCTCGATGTGCATGATCAGCTCCGTGATGGTTCCTTCCATGTCGGAACGCAGGTTGTCAACGTCGACCAGGCCGGCCGGGATGACCGACCACTCGGGCGCCTTGCCCTTCGCGGTCAGCGCATCGTGCTTGCGCTTCTGCTTCTCGTAACGGAGCTCTTCCTTCTTGTTGTTCTCGATACCGCTGTAATACTTATCGACAGCGTAATCGATGGAGGAGCCGAACGTATGCGTGATACTGTCCTTGACAACCTCGAGCGGGTTGATGCACTTCGCCACAACGGGCTTTAAGCGCTTCACCGCCGCCGTCACGTCCTCGCGCTTCGGCTCGCCGGTGAACACCGGAAGTTCCTTCCGAAGAGCCTCGAGAGCAGCCTTGCGGTTGTTGTCGGTCTCCTCGAGGGACTGCTTTACGCCCTTCTGGGCCTGCTCCATGAACTCGGTGATAAATGCAGCATCAGCCTTCTCGCGCGTCAGTTTATTGAGCTCGGCAACGCTCGCCGTCTTCGGGATCTCCTTGTCAACAAACGTTAAATAGCAGCCGAGCGTGAACGTATTCGGAACGTCAAATGCAATTGCCTCGTCGGCAATCTCTTTAATCTTCTGCACCGCCGCGGACAGCTTGGTGTTGTCCCCGGTCTTGATCGCCTCGCGGCGAAGCGAGGACAGGGAATCCGCAGCCGCCTTCATCTCGCTTGCGCGGTCGCGCACTACAAAGTAATCGATTGAGCCCTTGCCGGCATGCGCAAGTCCGCCCATGTCGCCCGAGGGCACCATCTCTCTATCGTTGGCAAGGCGCGTTAAGATGTTCTCCGCGCGTGCACTTGCCTCCTTCGCAAGCTCCAAAGCATCGGTGTAGGAGCTTTCGAGCTTCGCGTGGGTCTTTTCCATATTGCGGAAACGGGATACGTAGGAACCCGCATCCGGAACGCCGGCGTCGTCCATTTTCCGCTTCATCGCATCGAGCATCTCGCTCATGTCCTTGCGGCTTTCCTTGCGCGCCGTCTTGTTCTTAAGAAGCATGGCCTCCGTCAGCTGCTTGCCGATCCGCATGATCGGGTTCAGGCTGGAGAGCGGGTCCTGGAAGACCATGGCGATCTTGTCGCCGCGGATCTCGTGGAACTCCTCCTCCGAAATCTTCAGAAGATCCTTGTCGCCGTACAGAATCTTGCCGTTCTCAACGATGGCATTGCCCGCGGAAATACCCATGATCGCCTTGCTGGTCACGGACTTTCCGGAGCCGGACTCGCCAACGATGGCAAGCGTCTCGCCCTTGTAAAGGTCGAAACTGATATCGCGCACTGCCTGCACCTTACCGTTCGAAGTGCGGAAGGAAATGCGCAGGTTTTTTACACTGATTTTCTTCTCTGCCATTATTCATCCGCTCCTCTCAATGAAGGGTTAAATGCATCGCGCAAGCCGTTTCCGAAGAGGTTGAACGCGATCATCAAAAGGGAGATGAACAGCGCCGGGAACAGCAGGATATGCGGGTTGGTGGACATGTACGTCTGGCCGTGGGACAACAGCGTACCGACGCTGGTGGTTCCCGACGTCTCCAGGTTAACGATACCTAAGTACGTCAGCATGGACTCGTCGTAGAAGCAGCCCGGGATGATCAGGACCGTACTGGTGATGATCGTACCGATCGCGTTCGGGAAAATGTGCCGGAAGATCAGTCGCTTGTCACTTGCGCCGAGCGTTCTAGCCGCAAGAACATACTCCTGATTCTTGAAGCGGTAGAACTGCGTACGCACGCGGTATGCGATTCCGATCCAGCCTGTCAATACAAACGCGAACAACAGGGAAGGTATCGGTCCGACCTTCTTCGCCAGATGCATCTGGAACAACGTCGCCACAACGATGAACGGAATCTCACCGAGAACCTCGGAGATTCGCTCCATCACAAGGTCGATCGTTCCGCCGTAGAAACCTTCCACGGAACCGTAGATCACGCCGATGATCAGGTTGAGGATCGATACGGCGATGGCCAGCATGAACGAAAGTCTCGCACCGTATGCCAGACACATGAAGATGTCCTGACCGTGCTGGTTGGTGCCGAACAAATGCGTCGCATAATGTCCGTTCTGGTAATTGTAATATTCCTTGTAAAGCACGCGCAGATGGTAGCCGGTCTGGTTCTTGACCGCGTAAACATAGTGAAGACCGCCCTCGCCGTCGCCCGGAAGGTCCAGGCGCAGCGAATCATACTGCCCGTACGTAATGTTCTTCTTCATCAGGTAGTCCGCCGTGTAGATCGGTCTGCCGTTCTCATCGTGGTCTCTCGCCTCGCCGGACGTCGTGTCCGACTCGTCGGCAAGCTTGTACCAGAGGTTTGCACCGTTGGTAACCGCCACAAAGGTAGTCTTGTAGTTGGCAGGCATCGGGTAAACAACCTGAATTCCCGTATTGTTCTGATACTCCTTGAGGGCCGTGTACTCCTCCTCGGTCAGGTCGACGTAGGTAAATCCGACCTTCTCGTAGGAGTCAACGTACAGCTTGTAGTTCACATTGCCCGTGTTGGGGTCGACCGTCGATCCGCGGACCTCGCGAACCGCGGAAGTGCCGTACTCGACACCGATCGAGCAATAGTAATCATAGCCCGCCTGCGATTCCTGCTGCTCCGTGCAGCCGTCCCAGCCGAGCCATCCGAAGAGATCGCTCTTGGGAAGAACCATCTTGTAGTAGCCGTCACGATCATCTACCGTATACGGCGAGAAGATCGGAACCAAAAACGCATACAGGAACAAAATCAAAATGATGAATGCCGCAACGACGGAAGACTTGTTCTTCCGGAATCTGCGAAGAGCGTCGCGGAAATAGCCGACCGGCTTCGTATCAAGCTTCTTGTCGGCGATTTTGCCCTCTCTCCGGGCAAATACGAATTTATCTTTCGGCAAATTATTGTAATCCATATCACTTTGCCCCCATCTTGATTCTCGGATCGATAAATCCGTAGCTGAGGTCGACCACGAGATTCGCGACCAGACCGATCAACGTGTAGAAAAATGTCAGCGCCATGAAGAAGTTGTAATCACGCAGCTGAATGGAGGTGATGTACAGCTTGCCGATGCCGGGGATACCGAAGATACCCTCGATAATCAGCGAACCGCTGAGGATACCGATAAACTCACCGAGAATCATGGGGAGGATCGGTACCATCGCGTTGCGAAGCGCATGGCGGGTGATGGCCTGATTCTTCGTCAGACCCTTAGTGCGCGCCAAGAGAAGATAGTCTCCGGTCAAAACCTCAGAGAGTTCGGCTCTCGTGAAACGGCACAATCTGGCGATGGTTCCGAAGCACAGCGAAAGAACCGCCGGGAACATCGAAACAAACATCACCCAGCTGAAGAATGTAGCGGTCTCTCTGGACGCCACCGTCAGAGGGAACCACCCGGTTTTAAAGCACAGGAAATACTGCACCAGGAACGCGTACACGTAACTTGGCACAGAAACAACGAGCATAACCGCCGTAGAGACAAAGTGATCCTGCCAGCGATTCTTTCGAAGCGCGGCGTAAATACCCAGAAGCACTCCGATTGGGACTGCAATCAGGATGGAGTACAGGTTAACGACAATCGTGTACGGAAGCTTCTCCTTGATGACATCGAAGACGGACTGGCTGATGTACATCTGCTCGCCGATACCGAAATCGGGGCTCCAGCCTTTGCTTCCGTTACTGCCGAAGTTGAAAATGTTCTTCCAGTAGATTGCATATTGCGTCAGAATCGGTTTATCATATCCCATCTGCTTGCGCTTTTCGAGGACGAGGTTGATGTCGCGGCCCTGCGCTTTCGCGTTCGGGAGTGGCAGCAGCTTAATCAACACAAAGCACATCGTCGCGATGATAAAAAACGTCACGAACATGAGCAGGATTCGTTTGATTACATACTTTAGCATACCTTTCGGTTCCTTTACGGTGGTTTCTACAAACGCAAGAACACAATCACGGGACATGCCCCGTGATTGTGCCTTGCATAAAGACATTACATGTCAGATTTTATGCGCCGGATTCCTCCGGCCAGACGGTGGATCGGAAATCAGTACGTAAGCGTACTTGCAATCTTCTCCCACTCCTCATCCGTGTACTTGAAGGTGTAGAAGCGGATTCCGCCGAAGTTGATCAGATCAATATACTGCGTGATCGGATAGTCACCCTTCTGGGAAACGAGCGAAGCGCTGTTTCTGTAGTACATCGGGATGGTTACGAACGAACTCAGGTACGTCTTCTCAAGCAAGCCGTAGATGTTTGCTCTCGTCATCGCATCGTAAGCCGAGAAACCGTCAAGCGTCTTGGAACCGTCTGCGGACGTAATCTTGCAGGTCGGATCGGAATCGTCGGCCCAGAGAGCCCACTTCTGAAGCGAAGCAACATAGTCCACATCGTCGATCTTGATCTTCACGTTAACCTTCGAAGTATCGAAGCCGTACTCCATCTGGTTCTTGGCACCCGTGGAGTCATCGCAGTAGCACTCGTACAGAATCGTGTACGGAGCCGAAGCGGCACCGCCCCAGGTCGAGAAGATCATATCCGTATTACCGGAATACATGGTGTTGTAGTAGTCAGCGTCAACCGTCATCTTCAGGGAAACCTTGCCCTCGAAGCCGGTGCCCTCGCAAGCCGCCTTCAAAGCGTCGTTGAGGAAGTTGAACATCTGAACGTAGATATCGTCGGACTGGTAAACCAGCATCTCGATCTCAACCTTCGAGGTTCCGTCGTAGGACTTGTCGGCGATGCACTCGTCATACGCCTTCTTCATGTACTCTCTTGCCTCGTTGATGTTGAAACCGGTGATTGCATCGTAAGCTTCCTCAAGGTCGCCGTACTCTGCACCCTCGCCGAACTTCAGGCCGTAGAGACCGACGAGCGCACCCATAGCGCCGTCCGTATCACGGTAGGAAGCGCCGGAGAACGGATCGTAGATGTACATCGAGTTCAGCAAACCGAAGCCTGCCGTACCTGCGGAAGTGTAGGAAGTTGCGAACTTCGCACGGTCAATCGCCAGCGAGTATGCATGGCGGAAGTTCTCGTTAGCAAGAACCTGCGTTCCTCTCTTCTCGAGGGAAGCCTTGTCCGTGTTGAACGTGATCTTCGTGGTGTAGGACTGAGGCGTATAGCGGATGTAAGGGCTCGTGCCGTACGTCTTCATATCCTCGCTCTGAAGACCGACGTTGTCGATCTCGCCCTTCAGGAATGCAAGCAGCTGCGTAGCATGCTGTGCAAGAACCTGAACAGAGATTCTGTCGGCCTGATACTGGCCCTTGTGGTTGCCATCCTTGTAACCGTACCAATTGTCGTTACGATCGAAAGTAAGCTGCTTGTCGGCCTGGAAGAACGTGAGCTTGTAAGGTCCGAAGCTTGCGGACGTCTCTACGCTCGTGCCGTAGGTCGAAGTGATGGAAGCGATATCAGCGCTGTCCTTCGAAACTTCCTGCTTGTTCGAATCGCGGTAGGTCTTGCATGCCTCCCAGAGGTCCGGCTTAACAAGGTAAGCGGAGCTCAGGTTGTAAGGTACAAAGTAGTTCGGATCCGAAGTCGGGTTGATCGTAACCATAACGATCTCGTAGTCGCCGGTCTTGAAGAAGCCAACATCCTCCCACTTCGTCTCAGCATTTGCCTTCTGATAGGACATGTAGTAAACAAGGTCTTCCTCGGTCTCGTTGCCCCAGTCATCGATACCGGTGAACTCGTGAAGCTTAGCGATCGTCTCATCCGTTACCGGGATGTAACCCTCGCCGTCTGCCTTCGCCTCAAGTGCCTCGTAAACGCCTGCCGGGAAGTAAGCCTTGTAATCGGTAAGGCTCTTGCCCTGCATCCATGCGTAACCGGTCTTCAGACCGAAGTACAGCTTCGCACCGTCGGGAGTCGTGTAAACGCCGTCATTGCCCTTAACCTTCGCATCGAAAGCCACGGTAGCGTTCTCGCCGTCAGCGGAGTTTGCCTCCCAGCTCATCTTGCCGGAGTAAACGTATGCCTTTGCGTTGTAGATTGCGAAATCACCTGCGTACAGGGAGTCCGCACGACGGTTCAGCATGATCGGGTCAAGGAGTTCCTTCGCGGAGTAAACGAACGTATCCGCATTAATCGCGGTGCCGTCATCCCACTTCAGGTCCTCACGAAGCTTGATCTTCCAAGCCTTCGCGGTCTCGCCTTCAACGATGCCGTACTTGCCGACATAGTCCTTCGTTACGTCCTCGGGAAGCTTCTCTGCGAGCTCGCAGACAACGCTCCAGCCGTCCTTCGTGGAGTTCAGCGCGAAATCATAGTAGCCGCTGGAGATGTAAGTGAGAACATAAGAGTCATCCGAAGTCTCCCAGGACAGCGGGCTCCAGTTCAGCGTACTGGTATCCGTGATGAAATCATTGAACGTATAGAACTTTTCATCGGTGAAATCCTTGGAGCCGTTGCCGGTGTAAACGTCGTATCCTACGACACCGCCGCCGCCCTGCTCCTTCTTAGCGGAAAGAGAACCGGCGAAGATCGTGCCGTCGGCTTCCTTCACAATCGACAAATCCGTAATACCGCTCACCGGGTTCGCAGACTCGGTCGGAGTCGGTGTCTGATCGCCCGATGCCGGCGTAGGGGTCGCCGTAGCGGACGTGGTGTTATTGGTGTTCTTGCCGCAGGCAGCGAGCGAAACGATCATCGCCAGCGACAGCACCAATGCCATCAGTTTCTTGAAACTCATAGTTGTTACCTCCATTTGTGTTCTCGGGCACAAGCGCCGTGAAACTTCTAGTAGTATACCACAACCGAAAGAATTTTTCCATATTCTCACGTAAAAGTCGTATTTGCGGTCAAAAATGACGCGTTACTGTTCAAAAAACTTGTTTTTTTACAACATTCTTTCTTCGCGCGCGAAAAATGCATTCTTTTTGCGTGACTTTCTCACTCCGGGAACATGCGACAAAAAAGGACGCCACCGATGTGGTGACGTCCTTTGTACTGCGGACTACGGGACTTGAACCCGAACGCGCTTAGCGCACATGATCCTTAGTCATGCCTGTCTGCCAATTCCAGCAAGTCCGCATGGTGTTTGTTAACACGCTTGATTATATTACCACGAAGGTTTTGCCTTGTCAACAAGTTTTTTTTGCATTTTCCGGGGGCAAAAATGCAAAAGAAAAAGCTGCCGTATCCTGTGATACAGCAGCTTTTTTGTGCAGTTGATGGGACTTGAACCCACACCCAAGTACATGGACATGAACCTGAATCATGCGCGTATGCCAATTCCGCCACAACTGCAAGCATCGCCTATATTACCATCACTTCCGCGGAAAGTCAAGTTCTTTTCGCAGAAAATGAAAGGCTCTCTGTTTCGTCCGCCGATGGCGCCTTCCGCCCCGGCCGGAGCGCGTTTCCTACTTCAGGGAATTATCCTCCTTGAACACCTCGACACCGGTCTCCGTCGCCTTCACGGCAATTCTTTTCGTTGTCGGCACACCGTCTTTGATCAGGCTCACGTAGATGGTCTTATACGCACTTTCCACACGAAAGTAGCCCTCGTCAACACGGCTGTAAAAGCTTTCAAGATCCTCGAAGCTTCCGACGCACTCAAGACTCGCGTAATCCAGCTGTCCGACCCCATCAATATTGAACTCCGTGTCACACGGGAAGATGATGTAATACGTATCATCACCGTCCTTCACTGTCGCCGTCAGTTCCGAAATCATCGCGTAGCCGCTCTCATATGACACAATGAAATACCGATCATCCTTTAGGAAGAGAAATCTTCCGGTGTCCATCTTCTCCGAGGGCTCATACAACTTGCCGTTCGTGCCGATGCTGCCGATGTAGTTTTCATGCTTCACCACCGACGTCTTGAAGAAATCCTTCTGACGGTCAATCTTGCAGCGCGCAAGGTGGCGCGTGCTGCTGTTGGCATCGCCCTTGGACACTTCGGAAATCGTCAGCGTCACCGTGCCGTCATAGCTCTTGAGTGAAAGATCCTCGTCCTTCTTCTTCGGACGAATAATCGCAATCAAAATTACCAGAACGAGAATCGAACCCGCGATAATAATCCACGTTTTGTTGCTGAATTGTAACCTGTCTTTCATAGACTGCCTCCCGATAGTGATGATTTTTCAAGCATTTTCCTATTCTTTCGTTCCGGTGATGAGCGGAATCTCCTCCTCCGGAACGAGGGTGATCCGGATACTCTCCGGCAATAGTTCCAGTTTTGCAAACATGCGGCTCATGATTCCCGGCTGGTGATGAAGCCGGACATAAATCACCTGATTTGCATCATCAAAACAGCGGTAGTTCTCGTCGAGTGCCTCGTAGAACCGGCAAAGGCCCGCATAATCCTTAAATGCAAAAACATCGTCATACGAGATTTCACTCTCGGTGTTCCCGTAAATCACTTTCCCCCAGTCGAACGCAACAGGAAACACAAGATAAAGCGACTGTCTCTCCCAGATGACCTTGATTGATAACTCGCGGATCGTCAGATTGATCTGTCCCCGCTTCTCGTCCTCAACCATAAAGTAATGGTTGTTCTCAAGGAACAGCATATACCGGCAATGGAGAATATCCCGATCCGATGCGGGATAGAACGAATACGTGTTGTCCGGGCGGTCAAATATTACAGTTCCCCGGTAACAGGGATGCGGAAAGATAACCTGGTCATAGAATTGGTCCCGGTTTTTCGTTCCGGTATTCACGTTCACAATATTCTTCTCAAACTGAGTCCCCGTCGATTCTCCTTCAAACCGTTTCAACGCGTTCGGAAGGGTCAATGTCGCCTTTTTGTCCAGACTGACAACCCGCAGCTCCCTTCCGACAAGTTCCTCATCTTCGGGCAACGGCTCAGACGCGACATAGATTCCGAGGAGCACGATTCCCAGGAAAACTCCCCAGAACACCCAGGACCGGAGCACCGCCCCGACATATTCTTTCATTTGCTACCCCCTCAGAGCTTTTACAACAGCTCCGAAATCACCTTCCCCGCCAGATCGTTCGCCACGCCGAAGCGCGCCGCGATCGTCTTGCCGATGTCGGAAAATCCGATCCGCGTCCCGACATTGATGTTCCCGCGAAGCTTCGGTCCGTACGCCACAAGCGGAATGTACTCTCTCGAGTGGTCCGTCGACGCCGTGGCCGGATCGCAGCCGTGGTCCGCCGTGATCATCAGAATGTCATCCTCGCGAAGCCCCGCCATCAGTTCCGGAAGCTTCGTGTCGAAGTACGTCAGCGCTCTCGCGTAGCCGTCGATGTCGTTCCGATGTCCGTACTTCATATCAAAATCCACGAGGTTCGTAAAGCACAGCCCCTCGAAGTCGTCCTTCATTTTTTCAAGTGTAACATCAATGCCCTCTTCATTGCAAGCGGTTCTTGTAAAATCCGTAATTCCCTTGCCCGCAAAGATGTCCACGATCTTGCCGACCGAGCGCACCGCAAGGCCCGCGTCCTTCAGCACATCAAGAAGCGTCGCCCCCGTGGGCTCCAGCGAAAAATCATGGCGAAGCGGCGTTCTCGTGTACGGCCACTCGCCCGTGAACGGACGAGCGATGATGCGCCCGACGCCGTACGCGCCCGTGCACAGCTTTCGCGCGATCTCGCAGTACTCGTACAGCTGTTCCGTCGGAACGATGGAATCGTGCGCCGCAATCTGCAGCACGCTGTCCGCCGACGTGTACACGATCAGATCGCCCGTCGCAAGATGCTCCTTTCCGTAATCGCGGATGACGTCCGTGCCCGAGTACGGCTTGTTGCACAGAATCCCGCGTCCGGTCTGCTTTGCCAGCTCGCCTACGAGCTTCTTCGGGAAGCCCTTCGGAAACGTCGGGAACGGCTTCGCCAGCGGCAGACCCGCGATCTCCCAGTGTCCCGTCGTCGTGTCCTTGCCCTTGGAAACCTCCGCGAGACGTCCCACAACACCGTCGAAGGTCTTCCGCTTCGCCTTGCCGAGTCCTCGCCCGCACACGACGCCGTGCACGCCGTCGATGTGGAACAGACCTAACTTTTCCGCATTCGGCATGGCAAATTCCGCCGAGGTCGCGGCGCTTCTAAGCGTAAAGCTTCCCTCATCCCCGAAATCCGCTGCGTCCGGCATCTCACCGACACCGCAGCTGTCCAATACGATCAAAAATACCCGTGACATAACAATTGCTCCCTCCTCATTTGCCGCATGCGCGCTGCCCGCGGCATCAATCCACGTAACTGTAGTAAACCCCTGCTTTCTCGATCGTCGACTTCGCCTCCGTAAGTCCGAGCGTCAGCGTCTTGCCCGCTTTCGGCGATACGACATAAACCTTGTTGGACTCGTAGCCCACGATCAGCACCCACGTGTCCCTATATCTCGCCACGACCGGCCGGCCGTCGGAGACAAATGAGAGCGCCTCGCCGAGCGTCACGCCCGAGAGGTCCGCACCGGTCCCCGGAATCGCCTCGGTGATCCAGGAGAGAAGCGGCCTGACGTTGGTGTCGCATGCGTCCGCGTTCGTGCCCGAGCCCTTGTAGGAGAAGATCATCTGCAAAATTGCCTGCAGCTCCGTCCTCGTCTCGTTCGCGTACACCGGCGTCAGGTTCTTGATCCGCGCGGTCGTCTCCTTGACGCCTCGCTTCCAGATGACCTTGCCCTTGCCGTCGTACACGGCGCCGGCCGTCTCATCCGCCAGCGTGATACAGCTTCCCAGGTCGCCGGAGACCTGCAGTATCTCGCCGTAGGAAACCACGTAATATCTCGTGTCGATCCAGCTGCCGACGCGCACGGACGTGTTGCCCGTGAGCACCGTGTGCTCCGGAACCTCCGTCTTGGGCACCCCGGCCAGCTTGTAGCCCGAAGGCAGATTCAAAAAGTATTCGCGGTGCATCAGATTGCTCGAGCGGCCGCTCACCGTGATCTTCGGCGACGGCGTCTTCGCACTCTTTAAGATGTTGTACCGGCCGGAGGTCTCGTACAGAGGCCGCAGCGCCATGCTGCCGTCCGCCTCGGTCACGATCGCCTCACCGACTTTTTTGCACAGCTCGACGTTGATCGCGTTGTCCACAACCTCCGCCTCGGAGAAAAATTCATCCCCGCTCTCGTAGTCCTTGACCACCGTCCCGTCCAGCTTCTCGATGACAATGCGGTACATCGGCACATGGTCCTCGCCGTTGTCGCGGAACGTCACGTCATGGTCGTGCGCAAGCCCGTAGATCAGCTCGCCGTCGATCGTCCCGAGCAGCACAACGCGGTCGCCCTGCGGCGCCTCCACCGTCCGTGCCTTGCGGTTTTCCAGATCGTAGTAATCAAGTGCCGTGTTCGCCGCGCTCGAGTAATGCTGCTGGTAGACGAAGATGCCATCCTCGTCAAAGAACACGCTGTTCTTCGGCAAATGCTCCACAACCACCGTAAAGTCATGCACCAGCGTTCGGTACAGGTACAGCGTGTCGAACAGCGTAAAATAAAACTCGTCGTAATCGTTCATATAACAGAACGAACCGAAGTCCTCCTTGAGGATCGCGTACGGCACCGAGACCGGCACGAACATCATCTCCTCGATCCGCCCCTCCTCCGCGTGGTAGCGGTAGTAGAGGATTCCCACGCGCCCCTCATACTGGCCGCGCGTGATGTAGCCGTACACAACGAAGTCCGCATTTCCGCTGTCATCCACGGAGATCAGCGCATAGTCGTGCTGACGGTTTGCATACCGCATGTCCCAGGCGTCGTTTCGCTCGAACGAGAACACCCGCACCGAGACATTTCTCGACATATCGTACTCCCACACATCGCCGTCGTAGGCGAAGAGGAGGTATTTGCTGTTGCTGCTTAAGAGGCGCTCGGGATTGCTGTCCGTTGTGATTCCGAGCTTGATCTGGTTGCGGTTGATGCTGACCAGCGTTCCGTCGAACTCCTCCTGCATCGTCCGGTCGTAGTTGTACAGCGTATTGTTCTTGCCGACGCAGCGGAAGCGGAACTGCTCGTGCGTGACATACCGCTCGTCCCCGTCGTCGGAGAAGATCTGCAGCCGCGCATCCATCGTCGCGCAGATGTATGTCTTGTTGTACTCCGTGATCGTCGGCACCGACTTCCACAGCTCGCGCGGCTCCATCTGACCGTACATCACCGTGTCCGTGTCGTCCTCGATCGTCACGTGCGCATAGTCCGCGCCGGTCGCCGAGTCCTTGGTGTCGAGGTATTTTTCGACCGTGCTCCGCTCGTCCGGGTCAAACAGCGACGAGTGGAACGTCGTGATGAAGCCCATCTCCTTCGCGAGGTTTCCGAACGACGCCGCCATCAGCCGCGTGTAAAAGTAGACGTCCCGGCCGTCGTTCGTCGTAAGCGTCAGCCGGCATGTGTATTCCGTGTTGTTTCCGTAGTTGCCCGTGAGCGTGACGGTCGCGCTCAGCCGCCCGTCCTCCTCGCGCTTCAGGGCCTTGATCTCGCGCGTCTCAAGTTCCGTGCCGGTCTCCACCTCGGTGACGCGGCAGACCAGTCGCTTCACGACGCTCTCCTTCTCGTCGATCAGCACGGTAAACGTGAGGTCCGCGCCGACCGGCGTGATGCTCTCGCGCACCAGCTGTGCCTGCAGATCGACCGTATATCCGAGCAGCGGGTTGATTTCGACTCCGCCCACAGCAAAGCTGACCGTCGGAAGCGTCGCCGGGGACGCCGTGACCGTCATGCGCTCGTTGCTGTATGTGTGCACCTTGACGCGGGCGAAGAACACGATCGTCGCCACCAGGAACACACCGAACAAAATCAAAATGCGAAACCGCAGTTTCATGCTTCCTCCAAAAAACCTGCAAATGCATACTCCCACAGGTTATATTGTACCGCATTTTCCGCGCTCTCGCAAGCCTTTCGCAATCCCACGCCAAAGACAGCGAAGGGCCCCGGCATCGGGGCCCCCGTTTTTTACGCTTTCTCTGCAAACACGGCGATGCTCCGCCGCAAAATTCCGTTCATGTACGCGATCGCCACGCCGTAGTTGGTCATGGGCACTCCGGCCGCCTCCGCAATCGCCAGGCGCCTCGCCACCTCGCGCTCGGGCAGCGTGCAGCCGCCGCAGTGGATGACAAGCGCATACTCCGAAAGGTCCTCCGGAAAATCCCCGCCCGACGTGAACGCAAACTCCGGCCGGAACCCGCACCGCTTCTCAATCCACGAGGGCAGTTTGACCGTTCCGATGTCCTCGCACTGCCTGTGGTGCGTGCACCCTTCCGCGATCAGTACCTTCTGCCCCGGCCTGAGCCGGTCGATGGTCTCCGCCCCTCCGACGAGCGTCGCAAGGCTTCCCTTGTATCTCGCAAACAAAATGGAAAATGAAGTCAACGGCACATCCTCGGGCACGATTGCCTGCACCTTCGCAAACGCCTGCGAGTCCATCACCACCAGAGCGGGCGGCGTCTTTAACACAGAGAGCGTCTCCGCAAGCTCCTCGGGCTGGCAAACCATCGCCCTGCAGTGAGCGTCCAACAGTTCCCGCAGCACCAGCTGCTGCGGCAGGATCAGCCTTCCCTTGGGCGCCGACGAATCGATCGGCGTCACCAGGACTACCGTGCTGCCGGGCTCCACCAGATCCGTCAATATCATTTTTTCCCTCGCAACCTTCGGCGCGAACGTTCCGAGCAGTTCCTTCAAATCATGGATTCCCTCGGCGGTTTTGGCACTCGTGAACACGACGGGTGATTTTTCCGCACCGCGATTACCTGCGGCCTCCGCCGCCTCGCGCTGCCTTGCCGCCCGCATCGCCTCGTCCGCCAGATCCGACTTCGTGTACGCGATGACATACGGAATGCCGCGGGAGACAATCTCCGCCAGCAGTTCCCGGTTTTCCGGGCTCCACCCTGCCGTGATGTCAACCGCCAGCACCGCAATATCGGTCTGGGCTAAGATCTTCGCCGTGCGCGCCACGCGCAGTGCTCCGAGCTCGCCCTCGTCGTCGAGGCCCGGCGTGTCAAGGATCAGCACCGGCCCCAGAGGCAGCAGCTCCATCGCCTTGCGCACAGGGTCCGTCGTCGTCCCGGGGACGTCTGACACGATGCTGACGTCCTGACCGGTCACCGCGTTGACCAGGGAGGATTTGCCGGCGTTGCGCATGCCGAACCACGCAATGTGGATCCGCTCCGCCGAGATTGTCTCCTGCATACTCATAGTTGTTCCTCCGTGGTTTATCAGAAGCGAAAGTCTCTCCGGTTCGAGTTTTTGATGTCCTCGATGTTCTGCGTCGCAATCGCACGGACCTTCTCGTTCGGAATCTTCGTGAGCTCCTCGTCGATCATCCTGTAGCCGATCTCCGCCGTCTCGGGCGACGCGTAGTCAACCAGGTATTCCGACAGCGTCATGAGCGCGTTCGGGTGGCAGCAGTTGAGAATCTGGCCGCTCTTGCAAAGGCTCATGAAGCGGTCGCCCGTGCGTCCCTCGCGGTAGCAGGCCGTACAGAAGGACGGAACGTGGCCGCTCTCCATCAGCCATTTTACGACTTCGTCGAGCGAGCGCTGGTCGGAGACGTCGAACTGCTCCGTGTCGTGCGGGCGCTCATCCGGGGTGTATCCGGCATAGCCGCCGACCGACGTTCTCGAGCCGCCGCTCACCTGCGAAACGCCGAGCCTAAGCAGCTTCGAGCGCACGGCCTCGGTCTCTCTTGTGGAGATGATCATGCCCGTGTATGGAACGGCCAGGCGGATGCACGCCGTGATCTTGGCAAAGGTCTCGTCATCGATGCCGTTGTCAAATACATCCGGATCAATGTCGTCGGCCTTCTTGACGCGCGGCACGCTGATCGTGTGCGGTCCGACGCCGTGCACGGCCTCGAGATGCTCCGCATGCATGATCAGGCCGGCGAACTCGTACTTGTAGAGCTCGAGCCCGAACAGAACGCCCAGTCCGACGTCGTCGATGCCGCCCTCCATGGCGCGGTCCATCGCCTCGGTGTGGTACGCATAGTTGTGCTTCGGTCCCGCCGGATGCAGCCGCTCGTAGCTCTCCTTGTGGTAGGTCTCCTGGAACAGAATATAGGTTCCGATGCCGGCCTCCTTGAGTTTGCGGTAATTTTCTACGGTCGTCGCGGCAATGTTGACGTTCACGCGGCGGATGTCGCCGTTTTTATGATGAACGCTGTAAATCGTCTTGATGCAGTCGAGGATGTACTCGATCGGGTTGTTCACCGGGTCCTCGCCGGACTCGATCGCAAGGCGCTTGTGGCCCATGTCCTGCAGCGCGATGACTTCCGCGCGCACCTCGTCCTGCGTCAGCTTCTTTCGCGGTATGTGCTTGTTTTTGATGTGGTAGGGGCAGTAGACGCAGCTGTTCACGCAATAGTTTGACAGATACAGCGGCGCAAAGATCACGATCCGGTTTCCGTAAAATGCGAGCTTGATTTCCTCCGCAATCTCGTAAATCCGTTCCGTGATTTCCGGTAGATCGCAGGCGAGCAGAACCGATGCCTCGCGGTGTGTCAGTCCCGCGCAGGTGCAGCCTTTGGCCGTCTTCTTCGGTCTCGCCTTCTCCAAGATGCTCTCGATGAGCGGCAGGTCGCGCTTATGCTCCTCCGCGTACGCAAGAGTTTCGCGGATCTCTTCATCGTTGATGAACTCCTCCGCGACCAATGATTTGGGGTCGTACTTTGCCATGTTTGATTGTCCTTTCTTGCGGGTCAGAAATCACTTCCCCGTCAGATGATTTGTTTCGGCAGCGGGGCTCATCGGCCGCTGTCTCTGCCTTCGATTTCAGTATACCACGCATGTCAACCTGTCCGGTCGACCCGCGGCATTCGTTGTCGCCTGCACTTCGGCGTCATTCGTCCTTCGCAAAATCCCCGCGGTCCGTCACGATTTCGTATCCGATCGCGGCAACACGCGCCGCCAGGCATGCGATGCACTGCGCGGATTCCTCTCCGGTGCAGATCTTGTTGTCGTACAGCTCGTATTGCTTCCGCACGCCGACCGGGCTTAAGTTCGGCATCAACACGTTCGCGCCGGCCAGAATTCCCAGCTCGCGCCCCTGCGGATGCATCGTCCCGAGCGCCGTCGTCGCCGGCAGCAGCACCTTCGGACTGATCAGCCGGATGATGCTGAGCAGAAAACACGTGAGTTCCACGCTTCCCGCGGGCTCGTTCGCAAACGGCGTCTCATGGTGCGGGATAAACGGTCCGATTCCGCACATTTCCGGTTGAAACGCCTCGACAAATGCCAGATCCCCGGCCAGATTTTCCGTCGTCTGATACGGCGAGCCGACCATGAATCCGCAGCCGGTCTGGTAGCCGAGCTCCTTTAAATCCCGCAGGCACCGCATGCGGTTTTGGTAGCTCATCTCCGGCGGATGCAGTTTTCCATAATGCTCCTCGCTCGCGGTCTCGTGCCGCAGAAGATACCGGTCCGCACCGGCCTCGCGAAGCGCCCTGTAGCTCTCACGGCTCCGCTCCCCGAGCGACAGCGTCACCGCCATGTCCGGGTGCTTCCCCTTGATGCTTCGTACGATTCCGCACACAACGTCGTCCGTAAAATGCCGATCCTCTCCGCCCTGCAGTACCACCGTCCGCATTCCGAGCCGGTAGCCCTCGACGGCACAGTCGACGATCTCCTCCGCCGTCAGCCGGTATCGCTCGCAGTTTCGGTTGCTTCTTCGGATTCCGCAGTACGTGCAGTCGTTCTTGCAGATGTTGCTGATCTCCACGAGTCCGCGAACGAAAACCTTCGTCCCGTAGTACCGCTGCCGCACGGCGACCGCCGCCTTCGCAAGGTACTCCGCCGTCTCCGCGTCGCGCCCGTCGATGAGAGCGCAATACTCTTCCTTCGACAAATGCCCCGTCGCAATCAGCCGGTCCGCAAGCGCTTTGATCGCATCGTTCATGAATTCCCTCCTCTCTTTGATTTTCGGGGTTCCGCTGAGGGTTTTCCCGTCCTGCTTTCACCTCGGATTATGGGGGGCGCGCCTCGTTTTGTCAACACATTTTCCGCGTTGTTCTCACTTGTTTTTCCGCTCGCCCGCGACTGTTTCTTGCCAGCCCCCGCAAAGCGTGCTATACTGGTATCCGGACGGCCGCCCGCGCACCCTGCGGAATCCCGTGGCCGCTTCTTCCGGAAAGGAGTCTCACCATGGACGATTGTATCTTTTGCAAACTCGCGAACGGGGTTTTCCCGACCGCAACCGTATATGAGGACGAGGATTTTCGGGCGATCATGGACATCGCACCCGCACACAAGGGACATGTCATCCTGCTCCCGAAGGTTCACGCCGACAACCTGTATGAGCTCGACGACGCCATCGCCGCAAAGGCTCTTCCGATTGCAAAGAAGATTGCGAAGGCCGTGAAGGCCGCGACCGGCTGCGACGGCATCAACATCCTGCAGAACAACGAGCCCGCCGCGGGCCAGACTGTGTTCCACCTGCACATCCACATCGTGCCCCGCTTCGCGGACGACGGAATTCTTCCCGTGTGGCCGCAGGGCTCCTACGCCGACGGCGAAGCCGCCGATTGGGCCGCCAAGATCGCAGCGGAGATGTAATTCAAAAACAAACGACAAAAAGCGCCCGGGATTCGTTCCCGGGCGTTTGTTTTTTATAATTGTCTTAGCTTCTTGCGGCTCTACTGCTGATTGCTCAGTTCCACCAGAAGCCGCACGATGGTCTCCGTCGCATCCGAGGACGGGCTCGCCGCCATCGCATCGATGTACTGCTGCCGGTTTTGATACAGCTCCGCAACCGTCTTCGCCAGCGCCTCCGGCGTTGCCTCCGACTCCTGCAGCACCTTGCTGAAGCCCTGCTTCTCGAACGACGCCGCGTTCAAAATCTGGTCGCCGCGGCTCGCCTCCGCCGAGAGCGGAATCAAAATGTTGGGCTTGTGCAGCGCCAGCAACTCGCAGATGGCATTGGCCCCGGCACGCGAGATCACCACGTCCGCCATCGCCAGCACATCCTTCATCTCCTTGTCGCAATACTCCTTCTGCACATATCCGGGCATCGACACTCTCTCGTCCGTCTTTCCCTTGCCGCACAGATGAAGCACATCATACTCGGGCAGCAACAGCGGCAGCGCCTCGCGCACCGCCTCGTTGACTCTCACCGCACCGGTGCTTCCGCCGACCACGAGGATCACCGGCTTCTTGCCGTCAAATCCCGCATACGCAAGTCCCGCCTCGCGCGTTCCCGTAAAGAGTTCCTTGCGAATCGGCGTTCCCGTGTGAATGCCCTTGCCCTTCACGTGCTCAAGCGTCTCCACGAAGTTGCAGCACACCTTCGTCGCATACCGCAGGCTCAGCTTGTTGGCCAGTCCCGGCGTCATGTCCGACTCGTGGCTGACGGTCGGAATCTTCGCCTTCCCGGCCGCGCGCACAACCGGCACCGACACAAATCCGCCCTTGCTGAACACCACGTCCGGCTTCAGCTGCTTCATCAGTTTCGAGGCCTCGCTGCATCCCTTGATCACGCGGAACGGATCCGTCAGATTTTTCATCGAAAAATACCGCCGCAGCTTGCCGGAACTGATTCCGTAGTACGGGATTCCCAGATTCTCGATCAACTCCTTCTCGATTCCCGTCTTGGAACCGATGTAGTAAATCTCAAACCCCTCTTCCTTCAGCCGATCGATCAAAGCAATATTGGGCGTAACGTGACCTGCCGTCCCGCCGCCGGTTAACACAATTTTCTTCATATCTCCGTGAAAAAGGCAAATGCCGGAGCATTTGCCTGTCCTTTTCCAATTGTTATTTCGTTTCTGTCGGATTCGACTTACGCCTGCTCCGCCTTGTACGCAACAAGCGCCTTGGCAAGCTGATCCGGGCAGGACGTCGACTTGTAGCCGCAGCGAATTCCCTGAAGCTTGGTGATCACCTCATCCACAGGCATTCCCTCGACCAGACGGCCGATTCCCTGCAGGTTGCCGTTGCAACCGCCGGTATAAACAACATTGCGAACAACTTCCACACCGTCCTCATTGACGATATCGTACGAAATCTGCGAAGAGCAGGTCCCGCTGGTTCTGTAGATCATACGTTACTATCCTCCTGTCATTGCGAACGCAAAAGAAACCGAACACCACGTTCATTTCCTCTCAAGCGTCCCCTTCTATATATCACAAACCGGCAGAAAAGGCAAGCCTCACTCTATCGCATTCCTGTACTTCTCCATTCCATGGAGGCTGCCGCCGAGACTTCGGATGAACGTGAACTTCCAAGTTCAATCTATCATAATCACCTGCAAAAAACAAGTGTCTTCCGAAGCCTCAGCGGCCAAGGTTGGTTTGTATGATGAAGGCAACTGCTAAGGTTGCCATGCCTTCTTTTTCAAGCACTCGTCATTGTCTGCCTCTTCTGAAAATGATACAGCAGATCAGCGATGCGGCAAACAGAATCAACCGAAGAACAGAGTTTGCGCGAAATGAATCCCCCGTCTGCGGTGACTCCGGCGGTCCTGCGGACTTCACCTCCGCAACCGGCGTCGGAAGTGGCGTCGGCGTCGGAATCGTACTCATCACTGCCTCCACTACCGGCGGTAACACCTCTGTCGGCGTCGGGGTTGACGTCGGCGCAGGGGTGTTAGTAGGTGTATTTGTCGGCGTCGGCGCAGGAGTATTCGTAGGCGTTGGCGTGTTTGTCGGTGTTGGTGTAGGTGTGTTCGTCGGCGTAGGCGTTGGAGTATTCGTCGGTGTAGGGGTTGGAGTATTCGTTGGCGTCGGCGTCGGGGTATTGGTTGGCGTCGGCGTGTTCGTTGGTGTCGGTGTAGGTGTGTTCGTAGGCGTTGGAGTAGGGGTATTCGTTGGTGTCGGCGTAGGGGTATTGGTTGGCGT
>JAFZWG010000046.1 GCA_017617395.1 Lachnospiraceae bacterium | reverse complement strand
TCCCGCAAGACCGTTGTTACCGGTATCGAGATGTTCCGTAAGCTCCTTGATGAGGCTCAGGCCGGTGATAACATCGGTGCTCTCCTTCGTGGTGTTCAGAGAACCGAGATCGAGCGTGGTCAGGTTTTGGCTAAGCCCGGCAGTGTAAAGTGCCACAAGAAGTTCACCGCTCAGGTGTACGTTCTTACTAAGGACGAGGGTGGCCGTCATACGCCTTTCTTCAACAACTATCGTCCTCAGTTCTACTTCCGTACAACGGACGTTACCGGTGTTTGCGAGCTCCCGGCTGGTACCGAGATGTGCATGCCTGGTGACAACGTAGAGATGACCATCGAGCTCATTCACCCGATCGCTATGGAGCAGGGCCTTACCTTCGCTATCCGTGAGGGTGGCCGTACCGTTGGTTCGGGCCGTGTTGCTACGATCATCGAGTAAGACTAGACAAACAAAAACGCCGAAAGGCGATGGAAAGAGACCGCGGTTTTGCGGTCTCTTTTTTTGCTCCTCGGGGCCCCTTCGGCGGCCCTTTTTTCCTTGCGTGTAAGAGCAAAAAAGTGTATAATATCTGACACATGGAAAAGTGCGTACAGCGCGTGGAATTTGGAGGAAATACATGAAAAAGCTCAGTTTGTTTTTGATTTTGGTTCTTCTGGTCAGTATGCTCTCGGCGTGCGGCGACAAGCCGACGCGTCGTGATGACGACGGGAAGAAGGATGATATTACCGGCACGGTGACACCGACGAACGAGCCGGATGTGACGACGGCCCCTACGGGTGAACCGACCGGCGAACCGACGGCGACGCCGACTCCGGAGGCGACAGCGACCCCGGAGGCAACCCCGACGCCCACCGAGGCGGCAACTACGACTCCTTCGCCGACGCCTGCACCTGCGATGCCGAAGGTTGCGGCGACGACAGGCCCGGCATACGTGATCGGCCATGCCGACTGGTATCGGGCTGAGATGGATGAGTCCGACCCGAACAAGGGAGGACATCAGGCATTTATCTACATCGTTGAGCCGGAATGCGCGGCGCTTTCAGAAGCCGTAGAAGGGGAGGCGTATATTGCCGCCGGCGATTACATTGCATTTATCGATTCCACCGCGAGAGCGGCAAATGACGAAGGAATTGATACTTCCGAGTGGTTCTACATCGGCAGCGCCAAGATCGGCAGAGCGGATTCGCTTGTCTTCAGCTATTCACGCGGGACGTACTCCTACAAGGGAGGCGCGCACCCGAACTACAGTCGGAGAGGCTGGAACTATGATACCAAGACCGGAACACACCTCGCCTTGAAGCAGATGGTGACGGACTACGATGCGCTTCGCGACCTCGTCATCAAGAGCGTTGAGGAAAATCCGGACTACAAGGATGCATTCGTGTTTGACAATTGGAAGGACAGGATCGCGGGATTGTTCCGCGGGGAAACCATCGGCTGGGTGGCCGTGGACGACGGTCTGGAAATCTGGCTCAACGAGGGTGAGATCACGGCGATGTCCGTCGGCGAAGTGACGGTGCACGTCCGCATAGCGGACCATCCGGAGTTGTTTGCTCCGGAGTGGGTCGGCGGTTATGACGGCTCGATCAAACGGAAGGTTCCGGATTACGCAAGCGCTCACTCGAAAATGTACAATGCGGTGATTTCCGAATTTGCCAAGGGAATCAAGACCATGACCTGGACGCAGGCTGCATTGCTTTTGAAGGAAAAAGACATTTATTTCGAGGGTATGAATGCGGCTGAGGCGATGGACTACGAGGAGAACGGATACTTGCAGTTCACCGATCCGGCGACCGAATATACGTACTATTTGATGTTCTGGCCGTTTACGGAAGGCGTCGAGGAGCAGCTTGAGAGCGTAACGTTCAAAAACTACGGCGCGCACATGTTCTTTGACTGCGCGTACGGTTCGCTTCCGACCCGGTATGTGCTGGTGGATCCCTGGATCAGAGATGATTATGATCGAGTGATCGCCGTAGCCTTTGACAACGTGGATGACTTCGGACTGGTTGCCGATGTGACAATCGCGCACTATTACGGAGATTGAATTAAACAATGTGAAAAGCCCTGTCTTCGGACAGGGTTTTTCTTGTGCAACGCGGTAAATTCGGGTATAATATAACTATATCATTTTCGGAGGAAAACGGGATGAGCAAACAGATAAAAATATCGGTTAACGGCACGGAAAATGTGGCATTTCACAACAATGTCGATTTCTGCGTCGGCACGGGGCGCATGGGGTTGGCGCTCACCGAAGAGTACTTAAAGGAGCTGTCGTTTGTGCAGGACATCATCGGATTCAAGCACATCCGCGGCCACGGACTCTTCACGGACGATATGGCGATTTATCAAAAGCGCAAGGACTGGAAGACCGGCAAGGTCACGGTGGAGTATAATTTTACGTATCTTGACCGCGTGATGGACGCATATCTTGCGCGCGGCATCGAGCCGTTTTTAGAGCTCGGTTTCATGCCCAAGGCGATGGCTTCGGGCGACAACACGATCTTCTACTGGAGAGGCAACACGACGCCTCCGACGAGCTACGAGGACTGGACGACGCTTGTGACGACGACGCTCTCGCACCTTGTGAAGCGCTACGGCGAGCGCGTGTACACCTGGCCCATCGAGGTATGGAACGAGCCGAACCTTCCGGGATTCTGGAAGGATGCGAACATGGAGGAGTACTTCCGCCTCTTTAAGGAGACGTTCCTTGCCATCAAGGCTTTGGACAAGCGCTTCCGCATCGGCGGACCGGCCATCTGCGGTGTGCGCGACGCCGAGTGGATGAAGGCATTTTTCGACTTCTGCAAGAAGGAGAAGATCAAGCCCGACTTTGCTACGAGACACCACTATACGACGGAGATGCCGGACTATTCCGGGCATTACACCTACCAGAAGCTGTCCGACCCGGAGGCGGGATTTGCGAACCTGCAGTCGAGCCGGGACATCATCGATTCCTACAAGGAATTCAAGGGGATGGAGATGCATCTGACGGAGTTCAACACTTCGTACACGCCTACCAACCCGTTGCATGATACGAATGAAAATGCAGCCTACCTCGCATACCAGCTGGCCCGTCTCGGGGAGACTTCCTACAGCTACTCCTACTGGACCTTCGGCGATGTGTTCGAGGAGGCCGGCGTGCCGTTCTCTCTGTTCCACGGCGGCTTCGGCCTGGTGGCCCACGGTTGCATTGCAAAGCCCACGTTCTGGACGTTTGCGTTCTTTAAGCGCCTGCAGGACGCCACGGAAGCCTGCGTCTACAAGGGAAAGAATGCCGTGATCGTGAAGAAGCCCGGCGGCGGATACCGCGGCGTGTTCTGGAACATGACCGACGAGGATACGGAGATTTCCGTGAAGCTCGCGGCCGGCGCAAAGGAGTATTCCGTGCTTCGCGAGATCGTGGATCCGGTGACCTGCAACCCGAGAAAGGCATGGCACGATCTGGGCGAGCCGAAAAATCCTTCGGACGGGCAGGTCGAGTTAATCCGCCGGTTCGCGCTGCCGTTTGCGCAGAGTGAGATCGCGAAGAGAAGCCGCGGCAACATTTCTCTTACGGTTCCGGTGCGCGGACAGGGCGTTGTGTACGTCGACATCACCGAGCGTGAGTTCGAGGGAGACAGAGGATTTGACTTCGACCGCAGATTCTAGGGCGGTTCGGAAAGAGAGAGAATAACAGGGGTGTTACTTACGGAGGGGTTTATGAAGATTTTGGTGACCGGTTTTGAGCCGTTCGGCGGCCAGACAGTCAATTCGTCCGGGAGCGCGGTGGCGATGCTGCCGCAGACGCTCGGAGGACATACGATCGAGACGATGATACTTCCGGTGTCCTACACCAGAAGTGACAAGCTGCTTTTGGAGCGGATCCGTGCGATTTCGCCGGATGCGGTTATTTGCGTCGGGCAAAATGCCGGCTGTGCGGACATCCGCGTCGAGTCCACGGCGGGCAACTATGCTCACTCGGAGTCCGAGGACAACGACCACAATCTGTGGCTGTACCGTTCCATCGATATGAGCGGAGCGCCGTCGTACCGTTCGACGCTGCCGATCGAGGCGATCGTAAAGAATCTTCATGCGGCCGACATTCCTGCGGAGGTATCGCACTCGGCCGGCACGTTTGTGTGCAACTGTCTGATGTATCAATTACTTCGCGCGAGCGAGGCGGATTTTCCGACGGTGCCCTGCGGATTCATTCATGTACCGGCTCTCCCGGAGCAGTGCGCCGAACCCGAAAAGGAACCGAATATGAGCGCTTCGCAGATTGCGAAGGCGCTTTCGATTGCCATCGCCACGGTGATTGAACCGGACGGCGACGGCGTTTTGGACGTTGCCGAGGTGCCCGCGGAGACGCCGGCAGCGGAGGCTGTTGAGACTGCGGTTGAGGCGATTGCCGAGCCTGTGGTTGAGGCGGTAGCGGAGACAGTTGCCGAAGCGGCTGAGGCCGTGACCGAGCCGGTAGCGGAACCGGTTGTGGTGTTGGAAGCAGCAGCGGAGGTCGCCGCAGAAGCAGCGTCCGAGGTTGTGCCGGAAGCGGTACCGGAGGTTGCGCCTGACGTCGCGCCGGTCGCCGCGGAAAGCGCGCCGGAGAACGCGCAGGCCGAGGGAGCGCACACGATGAGTGCGGCGCAGGCGGCGGCACAGTATTTCCGGAAGATCCGCACGGAGAAGGAGAAACTGAGCAAGGCGGAGGAGGAAGCATACCTCTACTACAACGGCTCGCCGAAGCGGACGGACGCGGCTTCGGACGGGACGAAGACCGGCGATGTGCTTCGCAGGATTTCGGGGAGCGTTCCCGAGAAGATCGAGTATCTGGGAAGCGAGGCGCCGAGAGAGACGCTGTTTGCACCGGCACAGGAGCGGTATAAGGTTGACACGAACGATTACCGTGTATTTTCCGTCAAGGAAAAGTATCGGCCGTCGGAGCCGGACGGGACGCCGGTCGACAAGATGACGCTCACGGAGTACATGGATACGTTCATCCCCGAGCGCAAGAAGACGCTTGCGGAGATCAAGGAGGAAGAGAGGCGCACGCTGATCCACAAGACGGACTCGCGCGACAAGAGAAGCTACGCGGAGCGCGAGGAGTTGCGGAAGGCGGCTGCCGAGAAGGAAGCGCAGAAGCCGCATGAGTTCTACGGCGATCTGTTCGTCATGTCCGACACGATGCGCGCGATGGGCAAGACGCTCAACAAAAACGTGATGATCGACGGCGACATCCACCTTCTTCTGTTCACCAGCATCGAGGAAAACGGCAACATCGTGGCGTACAAGATTCGCGAGCAGGAGACGAAGGCGAACCCGAAGGGACGCCCGATCGGCGTTCTGCCGACGTATGCTGCGGAGTACGAAAATTACTACCTCTTCTTTGCCCTGACGGAGAATAAAAAGATTGTCTGCGACCCGGATACGTACGAGATCCGGCTGGAAGATTATACGGAGTGAAAGGAGCACCGGCGCGTGCGAAGGAAGCTTTCGACAATTGCATGGATTTGCACATTGCTTGCGCTGTTGATGTGCGGCGCAGCACTTGCGGGCTCGACACCGACGCCGGAGCCGACGGCGACGCCGACGCCGCCCGCGGAGTACGGGCCGGTGTACGTGAGCGTCGCGAAGGAGCACGAGGCGATGCACACGGATGCGTTCGGCAACGAGATCCTGCTTGCGGGGTCGCTTAGCGCGAGCGGTGTACTCCGGTTTCTGCCGGGGACCGGGCGCGATAAGGAAGTCACGAAGGGCGAGATGGAAATGGTTCTCGGCTGGCCCGACTATGACGCGGAGACCGGCGCGGGGGCTTTGAAACTCGGGGTCGGAGGATCTGTAATACTAGATTTTAACGCGGTTGTCCGCGATTCGGCGGGAGTATTTTTGCACGTGTTTACGACGGGTGCGAACTCGGACCAGATGTCGGTTGCGCTGTCGCAGGACGGCTCGAAATGGTATGAGCTCGAGCTCAAGAACACGGAGTTCACGGGGGCGGATAAGTACACCAACATCCCCGCTTCCCTGAAGCCCCGGTACGTCAAGATTGCCGACAACAAGACGTACGAGGGCGGCGTAGCAATCGATGCCGTGGTCATCTTTGCACCGGAGTCGTTAACGAAGGACGAGGATGCGAAGAACAAAAAGGAGCCCCTGTACGAGCAGGTCGGTCTGACCAGAAAGGCTGTGTACGTCATCTGTGCCGCGGTCGGCGGATTGTTGCTCGTCTGGATCGTGTTGTTCGCCATCCGGCGCTACAACCTGCACCAGAAGCGCAAGAAACTGCAGGTGGTGTACTCCGAGGACGGGCGGAAAGGTCCGCGCGGGAAGAAGCCGGCAGCGAAGAAATCGCAGGAGAAAAAATCGTCGGAGACAAATGCATCCGGCGAAAAGACATCCGGGGAAAATGCATCCGGCGAAAAGACCGGCGGTAAGAAGGACGGAAAGTCATCCGGGAAAAAGCCCGGAAAGAAGTAGCCCGTCAAATGCGGGAACGGAGTGGAAACGATGCAACAGCTATCGATGTTTGACATGATGGGAGAGCCGACGATGCGGACCATGCCGCTGGCCGGACGAGTGCGCCCGAAGACGCTGGAGGAGTTCGTCGGGCAGGAGCATTTGCTGGGGCCGGGGTGCATGCTGCGCACGTTGATTGAGAACGACCGGATCTCCTCGATGATCTTCTGGGGCCCGCCCGGCGTCGGCAAGACGACGCTCGCGAGCATCATCGCGGGGCAGACGAAGTCCGAGTTCATCAACTTCAGCGCGGTCACGAGCGGCATCAAGGAGATCAAGGACGTCATGAAACAGTCCGAGGACGCCGCCATGCGCGGGATCCGCACCGTTTTGTTCGTGGACGAGATCCATCGCTTCAACAAGGCGCAGCAGGACGCGTTCCTCCCGTATGTTGAGAAGGGCAGCATCATCCTGATCGGCGCGACAACGGAAAATCCTTCCTTCGAGGTCAACGGGGCTCTTTTGTCCCGCTGCAAGGTATTTGTCTTAAAGCCCTTGACGGAAGAGAATATAAAGACATTGCTAAAGCACGCGCTCACATCGCCCGACGGCTTCGGAAACAACAACGTGACGATGAGCGACGACCAGATCGGGGCGATCGCGGCATTTGCCAACGGAGATGCGAGAACGGCGCTCAACACGCTCGAGATGGCTGTGTTGAACGGCACGATCAGCGCTTCGGGCATCACGGTCACGGACGAGCAGGTGACGCAGTGCATCAGCCGCAAGTCGCTTCTGTACGATAAAAACGGCGAGGAGCATTACAACCTGATCTCCGCGCTTCACAAGTCGATGCGAAACTCCGACCCGGATGCGGCCATTTACTGGGCGCTCCGGATGCTCGACAGCGGCGACGACCCGCTGTACATCGCAAGGCGCATGGTGCGATTTGCGAGCGAGGACGTCGGAATCGCGGATTCGAATGCGCTTGCGGTGGCGATCAACGTCTACCAGGCGTGCCATTACCTGGGCGTGCCGGAGTGCAACGTCCACATCGCGCATGCAGCGGCGTACCTGGCGATGGCGCCGAAGTCCAACGCGCTTGAGGTCGCCACGATGGAGGTCAATGCGGACCTTCGGGGCGGTCAGGCCGCGCCGGTTCCGCTGTGGATCCGGAACGCGCCGACGAAGCTGATGGCGGACCTTGACTACGGCAAGGGGTACCGCTACGCGCACAACTACGAGGGAGCGCTCACGCCGATGCCGTGCCTGCCGGAGTCGCTCGCGGGACGCGAGTACTATCGGCCGAAAAATTCCGGCGCGGAGGAGGCGGTTGCGAAGCGCCTTGAGGAGATCAAGGCGTGGAAGGAAGCGCACAAGGACGAGTGGAGCACCGAGAAGGGATAACGGAGGAAAGCAACATGGACAATCGCGTTGCGGTCATCAGTATCATCGTGGAACAGACGGACTCGGCGGAGCGGTTAAACGCGATCCTGCATGAGTACGGGGAGTATATCATCGGTCGCATGGGCCTGCCGTATCGCGCATGCGGCGTGAACATCATCTGCGTCGCCGTGGATGCGCCGCAGGACATCATCTCGGCACTCTCGGGCAAGATCGGGAGGCTGCCGGGCGTAACCGGAAAGACAGCATTTTCCAATGTGGTACATCAGGCGGGCGAGCCTCCGAAGGAGTGATCGGAGGGAAAGGAGCGCGGTATGGTAACCATCGTCAACTACAGAGAACGGTATCAAAGCGATCTGGAAAAGTTACAGCCGGAGATGGCGCGGGAGCTTCGAATGCACCCGGATGTCGTCCGGGAGACGGCGTGCGTCGCCTTAAGCGACGGCGTCTTCATCGGTGCGGGCTTTTTGGCGGAGGCCAATCCTTACCGGGTCGATGCGGGCGATGAGGCGGTGCGGTACCTGCGCGCGGAATTTGCGGTCCTTCCCGGAACCGATGAGGAGGCGGAGGCGTCGATCCTTCTTCTGGAGGAGCTGCAGTACCGCTTTGACCGGCTGCGCCAAACGGACGGCCGCAAGCCGGTGATGCGCGTGTGGGTCAAGTCGGAGGACACCGCGTACACGGAGCTTCTCTTCGACGAGGGCTTCCGCGTGGGCAGCGTGATGACCGTTATGGCCAGGGACATCGACGAGACCGACGAATGGCTCGAGGACGAGACCGCGGAGGTGCTTGCGGAGGAGAATCGCGGGCCGGCGTACGAGCCGCTGTTGGCGGACGATGCGGACCTCGCGGCGAAGGCAGAGACGGACATCGAGCTTCGCGAATTTTACGACAGTGAGAGCGAGTGGAGGCAGTATTTTGCGGCAAATGCCCGCAGCTTCGGTGAGCCCGACAGCGAGAACGAGATGCGCTTCCGTCTGAAGAATCCGAACGCGCACGTGTGGGTGGCGATTGCGGATGACCGGCTGGTTGCGGCCGCGTCCACGTGGCCGGTGGCCGACGGCGTGTACGCGACGGAAAATATATTCTGCGACCCGGATTACCGCCGCAAGGGAATCACGACGCGGCTTCTTAAATATGTATTCGGCAAGCTGTATGACGCCGAGGCGCGTTGTGCAAGGCTTACCGTATACGGTGACAATCTGCCGGCAATCCGGCTGTACCGCAAGCTGGACTACTCGGTTGCCTATGAGTTACTGGAGATGCACTACCACGGCAAAGCGGACCGAAGGGAGAACGAGGATGAAGACATATAAAGTCACGGGAATGAGTTGTGCGGCGTGCAGCGCACGCGTGGAACGGGCGGTCTCCGGCGTTCCCGGTGTGACTTCGTGCGCGGTCAATCTCTTAACGGGACAACTCGGCGTCGAGGGCGGCGCCGAAGCAGACATCTTCCGCGCTGTGACCGATGCGGGCTACGGCATCGGACGGCAGGAGAAGAGCGGGAGCGATGCGCCCGCGGCGGGAGAAAGTCTGTTTGCGAACACGGAATTTTACCGACTGCGGAGGAATCTGTTTCTCTCGGTCGGTTTTGTTATTGTATTGATGTACCTCTCCATGGGGAAAATGTTCGGCCTTCCCATGCCGGATTTCCTGCGTAAACCGGCGGTCAACGCCATCACGCAGGCGGTGCTGTCGCTGATCGTTTTGGTGATCCACAACCGCTTCTTCCGAAACGGGCTTAAGGGCGTGCTGCACGGCGCGCCGAACATGGACACACTCGTGGCGATGGGCTCGGGAGCCTCGTATCTCTACAGCGTGGCAGGACTGATCGGCATCCTGCGGGCGACATCCGCGGGCGATGCGGCGAGGGCTATGGAGCTGCTGTCGAATCTGTATTTTGATTCCGCGGCGATGATATTAGCACTCATCACGGTCGGAAAGACATTGGAGGCATACTCGAAGGGCCGCACGACCGATGCGCTTCGAAGCCTTTACAACCTGGCGCCGAAGCAGGCGCGGCTTGTGAGGGACGGCGAGATCGTGACCGTGTCGGTATCGGAAGTGAAGGTCGGCGATATCTTTGAGGTGCGGCCGGGAGATGCCTTTCCTGCGGACGGCGAGGTCGTCGAGGGCGAGAGTGCGGTCGATGAGTCCGCGCTGACCGGCGAGAGCATCCCCGTCGACAAGAAGGCGGGCGATGCGGTTGCGACGGCGACGATGAATCAATCGGGCAATCTCCGGTGTCGGGCGACTGCGGTCGGGGAGGACAATACGCTCTCGAAGATCATCCGCATGGTGACCGATGCCTCGGCGACGAAGGCGCCGATCGCCAACACGGCGGACCGCATTGCGGGCGTGTTTGTGCCGATTGTGATCGTGATCGCGGTCTTTGCCGCGGCTGTGTGGCTTTTGGTCGGACAGACCTTCGGCTATGCGCTGGCGCGCGGCGTTTCGGTACTTGTAATCAGCTGTCCGTGCGCACTCGGACTGGCGACGCCGGTGGCCATCATGGTCGGCAGCGGCGTCAGTGCAAAGCACGGCATTCTCTTTAAAAATGCGGTCGCGCTCGAGAATTGCGGGCGCGTCGGAAGGGTCGCGCTGGACAAGACCGGAACGATCACCGAGGGCATGCCGAAGGTGACGGACGCAGTGCCGGCCGAGGGTGTGACGAAGGACGAGCTGCTTACACTTGCAGCGGTTATGGAGAGCGGCAGCGAGCATCCGCTTGCGAAGGCAATCCTGGTTGCGGCACCCGGGCAGGTCGAGCGGCCGGAGGTGTTCCGCGCACTCTCCGGAAGCGGCGTGGAGGGAACCTACAAAGGCAAGTCGTTTGCGGGCGGCAAGCGCGAGCTTTTGTCGGACCTGATCCCCGCGAGTGCGACGGAGGCAGCAGCTGTTGCGGCCGGCGAAGGAATGACGCCGTTGTTCTTTGCGTATGACGGGCGGTACCTCGGCATGATCGCTGTGGCGGACACGCTCCGTGAGGACAGCACCGCGGCCGTAGCTCTTCTTCGGAAAATGAACGTACGCACCGTCATGCTGACCGGTGACCGGGCTGCGACGGCGAAGGTGATCGGGCAGAGGGTCGGCATCGACGAGATCCGCGCGGAGGTGCTTCCGGACGGCAAGCAGCAGGTGATCCGTGACCTTCAGGGCAGCAGCGACAAGCTTGTGGCGATGGTCGGTGACGGCATCAACGATGCCCCGGCATTGACCGCGGCGGACATCGGTATCGCGATCGGCGCGGGAACCGAGGTCGCCATCGATGCGGCAGACGTCGTCGTGATGAACCGGTGCCTCGCGGATGTGTGCGCGGCGATTGATGTGAGCCGGAGCACGCTGCGGATCATCCGGCAGAATCTGGCGTGGGCGCTTGTCTACAATCTGTTCGGAATCCCGCTGGCTGCGGGTGCATTTGTCAAATTGTTCGGATGGGAGTTAAATCCGATGTTCGGCGCGGCGGCGATGAGCGTCTCGAGCTTTATCGTCGTGATGAATGCGCTTCGGTTAAACCGCTGGAAGTACCCGCAGACGGACGGAGTCGTCGCGGAGGTGCATGAGGCGGAGGTTGTAACGGTGGCCACAGGGGCTGAGGTTGTAACGGCGACCGCGGAAACAGAGGTCGCAACGATGGCCGCGGAGGCGGCGCAGGGAAAGGAGAACACCATGAGTGAGATTTTGTTGCATGTGGAAGGAATGATGTGCGAGCACTGCCAGGCGCGCGTCAAGAAGTGTCTTGAGGAGCTTCCGGGCGTGAGCGGTGCGGAGGTAAGCCACAAGGAGGGAACCGCGCTTGTCACAACGGACGGCAGCGTTTCTGCAGAGACGCTCAAGGCGGCCGTGGAGGCGCAGGGATACAAGGTAGTGTAAGATAATTTGTCGCTTTTTGCATTTGCCACGGAATTGCGTGTTTTAAGTTGCAAAAGGCTGTGAGAACCGATATAATGACGGTAGGGTGTTTCGCCCGAGCTGTCGGAAATCCGGCGCGGGGCGGAGGGCTACTATTCGGTATTGACATGGAGGGTTTGCGTATGTTGTCATCGTTGCTTAAGAGGATTCTGAGACGAGAAGTCGAGAACAAAGTGGAAGATGTTGTCACGGATGCGGTTCACTCTGCGCTGAACCCGACCCAGAAGACGACACAGCCTGCGGCACCGGCTCCGGGAGCGGTTGCCACTCCGGTTGCGGCACAGGTTGCACAGCAGGTCACGTCCCCGGAAAATGAGTGGGACATCGATTACAATCACGGCATCGACTACTTCCGCCCGATTCTGGCGAAGTATTTTCCGGAGTACAGTGTAGAGGAGAACGTTCCGTTCAAGACGCTCGTTCCGGACTGCCGCTGGATTCATTCCCCGTACACGTTCGTGCTGCGCAAGAACGGCGCGATCGCTCTGGTGATTTCGCTGCAGAGCAAGTATAAGTACGAGAAGGGCCTGCACACGTACTGCGAGTGGAAGGCCGGACTGAAGCACATCAATTTCTTTATTGAGTATCCGGATCACGAGGATTATGTGGTGAACAGAATCCGCGAGAATCTGGCATTTTGATCGGTAATTCGGGAAGAACGCATTTTGCACCTGCAGCGGGCGCAGCATGGTCCCAGTGGTACTTTGCAGGTAGTCGGCCATGTATCGCCTGGTAAGTTCGGAAATTTTCCGAACTTTAAAGATTTCTTCTCTTTATTACGAAGTACCGCCCGGGCTACCCCCGGGCGGGTACGCATGAAACTCGGTGTGGGACGTTCGCGGGCAGCCGCGGGCTTCTCACACTTCGCAATATCCGGGGAACCGCGGGAGGGAACGGATGGAATATCTGCAGACACTTCGGGATCCCGATGTATGGGAACGATTCTACGAGTACTTCGCGGGGCGAGAGCATGTGACGAAGCGCGAGCTGTCGCAGATGCGCCGCCTGATCGACGCGAAGGCGTACGCGGAGCCGCTGGAACAGTGGCTTGCGAACGGAACGTTTCCGTACGCAAACCGCCGCATCATCAACAAGATGGGCAGCGACAAAAAGCGTGTCGTGTACACGTTCGGCGAGGCGGAGAACCTTCTCATGAAGGCAATCGCATATCACCTTCACCGCTACGACGACATCTTTGCGCCGAACCTTTTTTCGTTCCGCGTCAACAGCGGCGTGAAGAAGGCGATGGCTTACCTGACGAGGCGTCAGGCGCTTGCGGAGAGACTGTCGTACAAGCTTGACATCCACGATTACTTCAACTCGGTCGACGTCGCGAAGATCCTGCCGATGGTCCGCGAGGTGCTCGCGGAGGAGCCGCTATTGTGCGGCCTGATCGAGGAGATCCTCACAAACCCCTACGTCCTCGACGAGGGTGAGGTCCGGGAGGACCGAAAGGGCATCATGGCGGGCATTCCGCTGTCCTCGTTTTTAGCGAATCTGTACTTAAACGAGCTCGATCATCACATGTACGACGAGGGCGTATTGTACGCCCGCTATTCGGACGACATCATCGTCTTCGCGGACTCCGGGGAGGAGCTGGCGAAGCATAAGGAATACATCGAAGCGTTCCTCGCGGAGAAGGGCCTCACGGTCAATCCGAAGAAGGTTGCGACGTCCGCGGCGCACGAGGCGTGGACTTTCCTGGGCGTTACATACTGCGACGGCACGGTCGATGTCTCGGAGGCGTCCGTGCGTAAACTGAAGGGCAAGATGCGCCGGAAGGCGCGCAAGCTCTACCGCTGGAAATGCCGAAACGGCGCGTCCGACGAGCGCGCGATCCGCGCGTACATCCGGCATTACAACGCGAAATTTTACGACAATCACAACGAAAATGAGCTCACGTGGGCGAGATGGTTTTTCCCCGTGATTACAACCGCGGACAGCCTCGGTGTGCTGGACCGCTATATGGTTTCCTGCATCCGGTTCATCGCGACCGGAAAGCATACGAAGGCGAACTACCGCCTTCGCTACGACACGATCAAGGACTACGGCTTCCGCAGCCTTGTGCACGAGTATTATCTCGGGCGCGAAACAGCGGAAAATTCAGTGGGATAAGGAGAGATGAAGATGAAATTGTTTCGCAAGCTGAGCCTCTTTGTTTTGTGCGCGGCCATGATTGTTCTGGCTGCCGCGTGCGAGCGAGGAGGCGGTGATCAGGATTCGACGCCGACGCCGACGAAGAAGGCCGCAACGCCCACGGAGGTCGCAACGTCGACACCCGAGCCGGAGACACCGACGCCCACGGAGGCAGTGGTGACACCGACAGAGGCGGCTGCTACGCCGACGGAAACGCCGACACCGACCCCGGAGCCCGCGACGCCTACGCCGACCGAAGAGCCGGAGCCGACGCCCACGGAGGCCGTGGAGACGCCGACACCGACACCGACGCCGATCGGCGAAGAAACGTACCGGCTGACGGGCATCGTGTATGTGACCCGCGAGGCCAACATCTACGCGGAGCCGACCGAGGATTCGAGGATTCTGGACACCGCGCAGGCGGGTGAATTTGTCGCAATCGGACTTGACAACAGCGTCTACGGCGACGAGGAATGGTACATGGTGCAGTACCGCAACAAGACCTTCGGATACATGGACCGCAAGGCTGCGACCAATGCGATTCCGGCATCGTCCGTCACGGCGGGACTGTACGCGCTCGATGCGGATGACTGGATTTCTCTGTATCAGTCGATTCTTACGGACTACTGGAAGAAGCATGCCGACGAGGGCAACGGTCTTGTGACGAAGCCCGCGGACGACAGTGCACAGGCAATCGCCGGCTACAAGAAGCGCTTCCGCTTTGAGACCGGCCGCATGAACCGTCTGTACCAGAACATCACCTACAACGAGATTGCGTACACGCGCTTGTACATCAATCCGAGAAACGAAGAGCAGAACCTGGTGGCAATCGGCTACGACAACGATGACAAGCAGGTGTATGTGCAGGAGTTTATCCTGACCGACGAGGGTGCGACACCGTACGATTGCTGGCGCCTGGGAACGTCCTCGGACGGAAGCCGCGTCGTGGAGTATGAGTTCGTCTTAAAGGGCGACAGCCGCGCGCTGATCTTCGGCGAGGAGGGTCATCCGGAGACGGTGCTCGCGTACCACTATAACGACAGTATCTCCATGGGAAGCCCGTACTGCCGCCTGGATATGAACTATGACGGAGAGCTCCTTAAAAACGTCGTGATGACGATCACGGGAGACGACACGCACAAGTACAATACATTTTTCGAGTATCAGAGCGGCAGACTCATCCGCATGGTGGAGATCTGCGAGTCGGGCGACGGCGAGTGGACCGTGCGCTCGGGATACGAGCTCGGTGCAGAGTGATCGCGGCGGCAAAATGTATTTTTGTATACAAGTATTAATTTTGTATTTACAAATGCAATCATCGGTGGTATTCTATGTGTCGTGAGCAGGCGAAATCAGTCGTACCTGCAATTACTTCTTCGGAGGGTGTTGTATCATGACAAGAATAGGAATCATCGGTTACGGCAATCTGGGCCGGGGCGTTGAGTGCGCAGTCAAGCAGAATGACGATATGGAGCTTGTTGCGGTGTTCACTCGCAGAGACCCCTCGACCGTCAAGGTGCTGACGCCGGGAGTTACCGTGGCGTCCGTTGCGGATGTTGCGGACTGGAAGGACAAAATTGATGTAATGATCATCTGCGGCGGCAGCGCAACGGATCTGCCGAAGCAGACGCCGGAGTATGCGAAGTTGTTCAATGTCGTAGACAGTTTCGACACGCATGCACGCATCCCGGAGCATTTTGCGAATGTCGATGCGGCGGCAAAGGCTGCCGGCAAGGTCGCACTGATCTCGTGCGGCTGGGATCCGGGCATGTTCTCCTTAAACCGCCTGTATGCGAACTGCATCCTGCCGGACGGCAAGGATTACACGTTCTGGGGCAAGGGCGTAAGCCAGGGCCACTCCGACGCGATTCGCCGCGTTCCGGGTGTCAAGAACGGAAAGCAGTATACGGTTCCGGTTGAGGCCGCTCTCGAGGCGGTTCGCTCCGGCAAAAACCCCGAGCTGACGACGCGCGAGAAGCACACGAGAGAGTGCTTCGTAGTGCTCGAGGAGGGCGCGGATCCGGTGGCTGTGGAGACGGCCATCAAGACGATGCCGAACTACTTCGCGGACTATGACACGACCGTTCACTTCATCTCGGAGGAGGAGCTTGCGCGCGACCACGCGGGCATTCCTCACGGCGGTTTCGTGATCCGTACCGGTCAGACCGGCTGGAACAAGGAAAATAAGCACGTCATCGAGTACAGCTTAAAGCTTGACTCGAACCCCGAGTTTACGTCGAGCGTCATCATCGCGTACGCGCGTGCGATCGCAAGACTGCAGAAGGAGGGCGTAAGCGGCTGCAAGACCGTATTTGACATTGCACCGGCTTACCTCAGTCCGCTTAGCGGCGATGAGATTCGCGCACACCTTCTGTAAGCAATCGGGAAAGCCTGACAACAGAAATGAACCTTTGGAGCAAGAGCGCGGTTTCCGTTTCGGGAGCCGCGCTTATTGCGTGCGGCGGATGTTTATGATATACTTTTGCAAAGCCGCGGGAACGAGATCGCGGACGGAAAGGCGGAAGAGTATGGGGATTTTCCTGCGGGATGGCGGAACTATCGGGTTCGTGGCACCATCGTTCGGATGTGCCACAGAGCCGTATAAGACAACATTTGACAACGCGCTTCGGAAGCTTCGTGAGCGCGGATTTAATCTGGTGCTCGGACCGAACTGTTATCGGGCCGACGGCATCGGAATTTCGGCGCCGCCCGCAGAGTGCGCGGCGGAGCTTACGGAGATGTTCGGAAGAGACGATATCGACGTTTTGATGGCGTGCGGCGGCGGAGAGCTGATGTGTGAGACGATCGGCTGCGTTGACTGGGAGAAGATCCGCACGGCGAAGCAGAAGCTGTTGATGGGCTACTCGGACATCACGAATTTCATCTTCCCGTACGTGACGAAGTTCGGCGGCTACGGACTCTACGGTCCCAGCGCGGCTGCGTTCGGTATGGAGCCGTGGCATGTGTCGCTCGAGCATGCTCTGGCGCTTTTGCAGGGCAAGATCAGTACGGTTTCAAGCTACGATGCATGGCAGGGAATCGAGGACGGGAAGAAGGATGAGGAGCATCCGCTCGAGCCGTACAACTGTGTGCAGACGGCAGGAATCCGCAAGTATGTTAACAATTCTACAGGCGTAGAACAAACGAATGAAACCGTTCGCTTTGAGGGTCGCCTTGTGGGCGGTTGCCTCGATTGCCTGCAGGTGTTGTGCGGAACTCCGTACGCGGACCCGGTCGGCTACGCAGAGAAGCATAAGGACGAGGGAATCGTGTGGGTTCTGGAGAGCTGCGACCTTACGGTCTTCTCAATCCGCAGAGCATTGTGGCAGCTCCGTGAGGCCGGCTGGTTTGTGAACGTGAAGGGCTTTTTGATCGGACGCCCGCTTTGCTACGGCCAGGAGGCGATGGGCCTCGATCATTACCGTGCGGTCATCGACGTGCTTGGAGGACTCGGTGTGCCGATCGTGATGGACGCGGACATCGGACACCTTCCGCCGCAGATGCCCCTGTTGATGGGCAGCCACGCGAGCGTGACGGCGGACGAGGGCCTGACAATCACGATGAAGCTGTAATAACGATACCAGGGAGAGCGGAAAATGCAAAACCCCACCATGCGACAATGTAACCTCTGCCCGCGCGCATGCGGCGTCGACCGCAGCATGCGGCACGGCGTGTGCGGCTGCGGCGACACGATGTATGTGGCGAGAGCGGCGCTGCACATGTGGGAGGAACCGTGCTTAAGCGGAGAGCGAGGCTCAGGAGCAGTCTTCTTTGCGGGGTGTCCGCTGCATTGTATCTTTTGTCAGAACGCGGCCATCAGCCGCGGCGACACGGGGCGAGCGTACACGCCCGCGGAGCTTGCACGCGAGTGCCTTCGCCTGCAGGGCGAGGGAGCAGCGAACATCAATCTGGTGACGGCCGGCCAGTGGGCGACACAGGTGCGAAAGACGCTTCGGATTGCGCGGGAACAGGGTCTGACGCTGCCGGTCGTGTGGAACTCAAGCGGCTACGAGAGCGAGGATACGCTGGCGCTTCTTCGCGACGACATCGACGTCTATCTGCCGGACTTAAAGTACGTAAGCGATGAGCTTGCGAAGAAGTTCTCAAACGCGGAGGATTATCCGGAGGTTGCGAAGCGCGCAATCGCGCGGATGGTCGAGGCGGCAGGGGAGCCCGGGTTTGATGAGGACGGCTATATGACGCGAGGCGTGATCGTGCGTGTGTTGGTGCTGCCGGGGCACCGCGACGAGGCCTGCCGGGTCATCTCATATCTGCACGAGACGTACGGAGACCGCATCTACATCAGCATCTTAAACCAGTACACGCCGCCCGCGAAGAAGCTGCCGTATCCGGAGCTTATGCGGCGCCTCACGCGGTACGAGTACGACAAGGTTGTGGAGTTTGCGAGAAGCCTTCCCGTGGAAAACGGATTCATCCAGATCGGGGCGACGGCATCGGAGAGCTTTATCCCGGAATTTTCCACAGAAATTCCGCAAAAGTAGGCGGTTTCGGGCGGGGGAATTCCACGGAAGAAAGTTGCATTTTTCGCAAAAACGTGCTAAACTATTCAAGTCTGTATGCAGACAACTATTATGTAACCCGCGAACGGGCGGGGGAGGTTTTTCATGAGTATTGAGAACAGACTTGCAGCGAAGAAGAGAAGCGCTAAAGCAAGAAAGAAAGCAAAGGTGAAGGCGGCAGTTGACCTCGCGTTGATCATCCTGATCCCGGTTGTGGTTCTGGTGATCGTATTTATTGTTATCAACAATATCAAGTCGCAGGAAATCGACTACAGCAAGCATCTGACCGCCGACGGTTATGTTGAGGGTTACGATCTGTCGAAGGAAGTTACGCTCCCCGAGTTGACATACGAGGCGATGAACATCAAGTACGAGGATTTTGCGCCGGAGAGTCAGGGCATCGAGGATCAGATTGCCATCGAGCTGAAGGCCAAGATTCCGGAGGACGAGCGTCCGACCGGCGAGGATGAGGCCGCGATCAAGGCAGCGTACATCGCGCTTGTGACGGATGAGAATGTGGAGAAGTATTTTGCCGAGGAGCTCGGAGACAAGTATCCTCATACGGCGGAAGGTTACCGTACGTATGTGAAGGACACGCTCAATCATACTTCGTTTGAGAGCAGCATCAACAAGGCGATTACAACGTATGTTGCCGAAAAAGCAACGTTTGCATCGCTCCCGAAAAAGTACGTTGACAACTGGACGCAGATTTATTCGAACAACACCAAGAACACCTTCGAGACCTACAAAGAGCTCGGTCTGATTACGGACAACAACGTGTACGAGAGCTACGGCGGCAAGAAGGCGTTCAAGAAGGCGATGGAAGAGTCTGCGACGGAGGTCGTGAAGCAGGATCTCGCGCTTCTGGCAGTATTTGACAAGCTCGGCCTCTCCTGCACGAAGGAGGATCTGGACCAGTACATCACCGATTCCTATGTGACGGCCGACACTACGATTGAGGACATCAAGGAGCGTTACGGCGAGAACTACATGATGCTTGAGTGCAAGACCTACAAGGCGGTGCAGGCGCTCAAGGCGCTGATTCCGGTGCCGGAGTTTGAGCACAACCACGATTGAGAGTTCAACCGGTCTTTCGAAAAATGAACATGACAAATGCCGCAGCGATAAGGCTGCGGCATTTTTATATCCGGTGTGATTTTGTATCGATTACTTCTTGATCACCATTGTGCAGATCAGGTACGTCGTGTTGTCGATCTCGATGCCTTCCTGCGTCGGCGTGAGGTATACGCTGTCGTACGTGTCGCCGGTCTTAGCTTCGTCGGAGCGGATGAGAATCGTCGGATGAACCGTGCCGTCAACGACGATGTGATACAGGGTTTCCTTTGACGTGACGACCGCTTCGCCGATGGCGACTTTCTCGATGGACGGTGTCGTGAGGGAGTACTGCGAAGTCGCGGTTTCCGACTTGGTTCCATCTGTCACATCGTTTGCGGGCTCGCCGGCCGTAATAGTCTGCGTCCCGAGGAAAGTCTTCCAGCCGTCCACGGAAAATGTGACGTACCGTTTCTCCTTCATTGAGACGCCCCTGTCCCCGCGCTTTTCCTGATTGGCCGGATCCACCAGCTGGTTCGGACGATCGTCATACTCGAGGTCGGCTGCCGCCGTGGTAGGCACAGGCTCGCTCGAGGAAGTTTCGTCTGATTGCTTGATCCCGTGCGGGATTCGGATCAGAATTGCGATCAGCAAAAGCGTTGCGGCAAATGCCGATGCGGAGAGCAGGAACTGCCGCCGCATCCAGAACGGCTTCTTTGCAGGCTTTGCTGATTCTTTGGTTGAAACTGCCGTCAGCGGGGTTTCCGCTTCGGCGTTGATCTTCGCAAGAATTCCGGGCAGAAGATCGGGTGCGTCTTTTTTGGCGTACTCGGTGAACGCTTCTTCCCATTCCGGAAGTTTTCGATTGTCATCGGTCATATCCGCACCTCCTTATCTTCTTTACGCACTCGCGATAAATCCATGCCACGGTTCCCTGCGGCTTGCCCGTCGCCTCCGCGATCTCCTTAAACGTCAGGCCCATCAGATGCTTCATCGAGACGATCTCGCGCTCCGCGGGAGACATCATGGCGAGCACTTCCTCGACAGCGATCTCGTTTACGATCTCCTCCTCCGAGGAGGGCACGGAGCCCAGGGCATCCTCCTCCGTCATATCGACGGCGATGGTCCGGTTCTCCTTGCGAAGACGGTCGACGGCCCGGTTGCGTGCAATCGTTGCGAGAAAACCGCGGTGCCCGTTGCCGGGCGTGTATGAGGGAGGATTTTCCCACAACTTTAAGAACACGTCGGACGTCACATCCTCCGCGTCTTCCCGCTGCCCGAGGACCGCGAGGACGACTTGAAACAGATACGCAGAATACTCGTTGTATATGCGTACCAGCCCGTCCTGTCGGCGCTGTCGGATGTCCTCGATGCAATTCGAGAACTCGCGATCCGTCATGAGAACTCCTTTCCCGAATCCGCGCGTCCTCCGGGAAGCTCTTCCCTGCGGTATATCTGTGCTTCTGCCCTAGTAACGCAGAAGCGGCGCGGATTTATGGCAAGATTTTGAAAGTTTTTTTGCGGAGCATTTTCCGAAGAAAACATCGAAGAAAACATTCAACATAAAGTGTATTCCTAAATCCATTGAAAATCAAGTAAAAGAGTTATACTTTGAGTTCGTACGGTCGCAAAGCCGGATTGCGGAATGTCTTTTTCCGGTATCTTTTGCGGGCGTTTTGGTGTACAATATTGGGAAGGGCAGGATTAACTATGTACGACGTCAAAGGAAAATGGGCGCTGATTACGGGCGCCGCACGCGGCATCGGATTTCTGACGGCACAGTTTATGGCGCGTCAGGGATGCAACCTGATCTTACACAGCAGAAGCCTCGAGCACACGGAGAAGGTGCTTCGCGAGGTGAAGGCGTACGGTGTGCAGGCATACGCGGTGGAGGCGGATCTCGGCGATCTCGAGGCCGTGCGCCGCATGTGCGAGGAAATCGACGGACTCGAAGTCCCGGTCGACATCGTTCTCAATAACGCGGGACTGCAGATTGCGTACCGCAAGAATTATTTTGCGACGCCGGTGGAGGATTACACAGTGAGCTTCGCGGTCAACACAATCGCTCCGGCCATGATCTGCTATCACTTCATGCCGAAAATGATCGAGCGCGGCACGGGCCGCATCGTCAACACCACAAGCGGCATCGCGCTCGACGTGTGCCAGGCCGGCTACTCGGCCAGCAAGGCAGCGCTCGACAAGATTACCATCGACCTCGGGTCGACCGTTCAGGGAACCGACGTGATGATCAACCTCGCGGATCCCGGCTGGTGCCGCACGGACCTCGGCGGTCCCGGCGCACCGAACTCGCCGGAGAGCACGATCCCGGGCATCGTGGTCGGTGTCTTCGCCGACGACAAGAAGTCGGGGCGGCATCTGGGGGCGCAGTCCTTCACAGGCATGACGCTTGACGCCGCCGTCCGCAAGTGCGAAGCGGAGTTTGACAGCCCCTACGCGATGTAGGGGGGTGGGGCTTGCCGGCGAAGCGCCGGTGGGTTATGACATGGCAGAATCGCGCAGCATTTCCGCTCGTCAACTGCACGGGGCGCGGGCGGAGGCGTGGTGGAGGAGCGATGCAAGAACCCGAAACTCGGGGGTGTTAGCCGCGGGTTTGTCAGACATCCCGTGGTAATTGGAAGTTCCGGCGCGGCCGGAAGAAAGGGGTAACAAATGCAAAACTTTGACTTTTACTCGCCGACGTACTTTGCGTTCGGTAAGGAACAGGAGAATCGGGCCGGGGAGCTGGTGAAGCGTTTCGGCGGCACAAAGGTGTTGATTCATTACGGCGGCGGCAGCGTGGTGCGGTCGGGACTTCTGGACCGTGTGGAGGCGTCGCTTGTGAAGGAGGGCATTCCGTATGTGGCTCTCGGCGGCGTGAAGCCGAATCCGAGAAGCGGGCTCGTGTATGAGGGCATCGAGCTCTGCCGCAAGGAGGGCGTTGACTTTATTCTGGCCGTGGGCGGCGGCAGCACGATCGACTCGTCGAAGGCGATCGCGGCGGGCGTGCTGTACGACGGCGATTTCTGGGATTTTTACTGCGGGAAGGCGTTTGTGAAGAAGGCGCTTCCGGTTGGTACGGTGCTGACGATCGCGGCGGCCGGCAGTGAGGGCAGCGGCGACAGCGTCATCACGAAGGAAGAGGGCATGTTCAAGCGCGGGACCGGCAGCAATGCGCTGCGGCCGAAGTTCAGTATCCTGAATCCGGCGCTCACGCAGACGCTTCCGCCGCATCAGACGGCGGCCGGCATCACGGACATCATGGCGCATCTGTATGAGCGTTATATGACGAACACGGCGGAGGTCGAGGTGACCGACCGCATGATCGAGGCACTGATGATGACGCTGATCCACGAGGGACCGCGTGTCATCGAGGATCCGAACAACTATGAGGCGCGCGCCAACATTATGTGGGCGGGCACGATGGCGCACAACAATTCCTGCGGCGTCGGCCGGAGCCAGGACTGGATCAGCCACATGATGGAGCATGAGCTCTCGGCTTTGTACGACTGCGCGCACGGCGCGGGTCTGGCCGTGGCGATGCCCGCGGTGTTCACGTATGAGCTTCCGCATGCGGTGATGCGCTTTGCGCAGGTGGCGAACCGCGTATGGGGATGCCCGATGGATTTTGCGAATCCGGAGGTGACGGCGAAGGCCGGCATCGAGGCGTTGCGCAGCTTCCTCACGTCGCTCGGCATGCCGCGCACGATCGGCGAGCTCGGCGGCAGCGAGGCGGACATTCCGAAGCTTACGGAAGTGCTTTGCTACGGTGACGGCGGCAGCGGTAGCATCCACGGTTTCCTGTCGCTCTCGGCGGAGCAGTGTGCGGAAATCTACCGCATGATGCTGTAGTTTACAAGCGCCCTTGCGGCGCAAAATGATACACCAGGGGGTTTACAAACATGAGTTTTGACAATGCAAACGCGGAAAATGCAGCCTGCACCGCAGGCGCGAAGCCGCTTACGTGGCAGGATCCGGTCACGGGAGGTCCGTTGCCGGTGATCCGCGTCGATCAGCTCGGCTACGCCGCGGGACTTCCGAAGCAGGTGGCGGTGACCGCAGCGGGGGACTACGTCCTCACGGCAGCGGACGGCACGGTTGTGAAGGAGTTTGCGGGCGTTGCGCCGAAGGCGGACGAAGCATCCGGCGACACGGTGGCGCTTCTGTCGCTCGGGGAGCTTGCTCCCGGACTGTATACGCTGACGGGCGGCGGCGAGAGCCGTGAGATCACCGTTGCGGAGCAGCCGTGGAAGGATGTGACGAACGCGCTGATCAAGGGGTTGTATTTTCAGCGGTGCGACGAGCTGTTGGAGGAGCATGCGGGTGCTTACAAGCATCCGGCGTGCCACACCGGGCTTGTCGAGGAGTGGAGAAGGCCCGAGCCGCCGATTCCGGAGGAGGCAAAGGCGAAGATTCCGCCGCATTTTCTTAAGATGCTGGAGATCCCGCTCGAGGAGCCGTACGGCGAGGCGCCTGCGCCGCGCAGGATCAAGGGCGGCTGGCATGACGCCGGCGATTACGGCAAATACGTCGGCCCCGGCGCGGTTACGGTTGGTCATCTTTTGTACGCGTGGAAGCTGTTCCCGAACGGCTGCGGCGACGACCTGAACATTCCCGAGACCGGCAACGGCGTGCCGGATATTCTGAACGAGACGCGCTTCGAGCTCGAGTGGATGCTGCAGATGCAGCGGGCGGACGGAGCATTTTACCATAAGCTGACGACGGAGAAGTTCGCGCCGTTCATCATGCCCGAGGAGGACACGATGCCGGAGTATCTCTCGCCGATCTCGCGCTGTGCGACCGGCGATGCGGTGGCGGCGCTGGCGTTAGCGGCGCGCGTGTACCGCGCGTATGACGAGGCATTTGCGGACCGGTGTCTGGCTTCGGCGAAGTTCGGCTGGGAGTGGCTTGCCGCGCATCCGGAAAGACGGCCTTACCGCAATCCGATGGGGTTGCAGACCGGCTACTACGGCGACGGCGAGGACCACGACGAGCGCTTCTGGGCCGCGTGCGAGCTGTTTGCGACGACGGGCGAGGATGTGTACCGCGAGGCTGCGGAGGGCTTCTACCGCGAGGTTCGCAAACTCACGCAATTCGGCTGGACGGACGTGTCGGGACTCGGTGCGTTGTGCTGCCTCTTTGACCTCGGTGAGAAGGGCGGCGATGTTTTGTACGATGACTTGAAGCAGGCATTCCTGCGCCGTAGTGAATGGGCGCTGTTGGTTACAAAGGCCTCGGGCTACGGGACCGCTATCCCCCTGACGAAGTACGAGTGGGGCAGCATCTTAACGTCGATGAGCAACGGCATGGCGATGATCATGAACACGCTTCTCACGGGCCGCGAGGACATGAAGGAGGCGGCGCTCGGGCAGCTGGATTACGCGCTCGGACGTAACGCTTTGGACATCTCCTTCATCACCGGCTACGGCGAGCGGCAGGTGTTGTTCCCGCACCACCGGCCTTCGGCGGCGGACGAAATCGACGCGCCTGTGCCCGGTCTGATCTCGGGAGGTCCGAACAACAAGATGAATTATCCGACGGTGCGCGACCGCCTCGGCGACACGCCTGCGGCCAAGCATTTCATCGACGAGACCGACTTTGCGGACATGAACGAGATCGCGATCTACTGGAATTCGCCCGCGGTGTTCGTGGCGGCGTATTTCAACTCGCTGACCGCCCGCTAGGGAAGGTTAGCGCTAAGTGCGGAATGGATTTTCCGCGGAAAATGAGACTCGAACTTTACAGCACTCCCGCCCTGCGAACGGACGGGGGTGCTTTTTGTGCGCAAAAGAGGCGGATTTTTCCGCCTGAAATCGGGCTTTTCATTGCACACGGACGACATCTATGCTATACTATTATGGCGAATATACCGGAGTCTTTTGAGACTTCCGTGGGGATAAAGGAGAGTGTTGATATGCCGTCGTGTTATGCTCATCGTCGGTTCGGAATCGACGTTTTCAAACAGTTGTCGCCGGATACGAGGCGCCTGATCCGGGAGCATTTGCCGTATTATCTCATCGGGCTGCACGGACCGGACCTTTTGTTCTACCATCATTTCGGCGTGGAATCCTCGGTTTCCAAGTTCGGTCATAAGCTTCACCACACGCAGTTTGCGGAGTTTTACGCGAACGCTTCCATGGTGATCCGCAACTCCGAGGACGACCGTGCGCTAGTGTACTACTACGGCGTTTTGTGCCACCTGTACCTGGATGCGTACTGCCATCCGATCGTGAACGGCCGCAAGGGTGATATCGGCGTGACGCACGGCAAACTCGAGATGGAGTATGAGCGCTATCTCATGAAGCGGGACGGCAAGAATCCGATGACGTTCAAGGCAGCCGGACACATCGCGGTGTTCCGCGAGTGTGCGGAGGTGATCGCACCGTTCTATCTCGGGGTGAGCGCGGACGATATCATGCAGTGCCTCATCGGAATGAAGGCGTCGCTGCATCTGACCAGAACGACGAATCCGGTGCTGCGCAGAGCCGTGTGCAAGGTTTGCGGCGCGGCGGACAAGAACGATATGGTTGCGAGCCTGTTGATGTCGCACACGGCGAGCGAGAGCTGCGAGCCGGTGATCCGCGAGCTGCAGGCTGCATTTGACGAGGCTGTCCCGGCGGCGGGCGCAGCGATCGAGGAGTACCGGGACTATCTGTTCCGGAAGACGGAGTTGCCCGAGTATGTGGAGTACACGTTCGGCGGCAGACCGGAAGGGGAGGAGACGAAATGATTGTTACTGTGACCATGAACCCCGCCATCGACAAGACGGCGGAGGTTGACGATTTTGTGGTCGGGGGTGTAAACCGATTGAAAAATATCCGCGTGGATGCGGGCGGAAAGGGTATCAACGTTTCCAAGACGCTCCGCGTGCTGAACAAACCGAATATGGCCTGCGGCTTCATCGGCGGCAACATGGGTGAGGACATCAACCGTCAGCTGCAGAAGCAGATGATCATGTCCGACTTCATCACGGTTGAGGGCGAGACGAGATGCAACTTAAAAGTTCGCAGCGCGTTCGGCATGACCGCGTTCGACGAGCCCGGCCCGAATATCTCGGCGGACGAGCTCAAGCAGCTCTACGACCGCATCAAATTCCACGCGAAGGCGGGAAGTCTGTTCGTTCTTAGCGGCAGCGCCCCGGCGGGCGTTCCCGAGGACACCTACAAGAAGATGGCCGACATGCTGCATCAGTGCGGCTGCAAGGTCTTCCTCGATACGAGCGGTGCGCTTTTGCGGCGCGGTCTGGAGGCTCCGCCGGATTACATCAAGCCGAACCTTGCGGAGCTGATGGGACTGTACGGCGTGCGCAGCAAGTTCGTCAGCCGCGACGCGATGATCGCATGGGTGAAGGAGAAGGCGATGGATCTCTTCTCAAAGGGACCGAAGTTCGTCGCCGTCTCGCTCGGCGGAGACGGGGCTGTATTTTGCGACGGTGTCGAGACCGTTCATGTGCCCGCGAAGAAGATTGAAGTCAAATCCCCGGTCGGTGCGGGCGACGCCATGACGGCCGCGATCGCGTACTGCCTGGATTCGGGCCTTCATTTCCGCGACATCATCCGCTATGCGATGGCGGTGTCCGCGGCGGCCTGCATGTCGGAGGGCTCGCAGCCGCCGACGAAGGAAAATATCGTAGCATTACTACGTCAGGAGTAGTTTGCTAAATACATGTGTGTGGGAGGTATTGCGCTTCATGAGAAAGTCGGCAATACGAAAATGGATGTTGATCACAGGAGCGGTGTTGATTATCGTTCTCGGCGTGGTGTTAGCCGTGCTGTACCGGGATTATTCAAATTCCCATCTGGTGACGCGGCTCGGCAAATACCAGGGTCTCACGGTCGACGCCAAAGGTAAGGAAGCGGAGGATGCGGTCGCCGAGGCGGTCGTATCAAAGACGCGGTTCGGACGAAAGTTCGACGAGGAACTGAAGAAATCCGTGGAGGACGCGATGAAGGTGTTCACCGCGGAGGCGGAGTATCTGAAGCAGGATTTTGCGACATATCTTCGCGAAAAATACGACATGACCGAAGCCGAGTTCCGCGAAAAGGTCGAGAGTGCGACGCGCGATGAGATGAAGCTCAGCGCGGTGCTGCACGCGGTTGCGGAGAAGGAGAAGATCACGTTCTCGGACGAGGAGCTTGAGAAGGTGATGCCCTACCTTTTGGAGGCATACGGCTACACGGACGAGACGCAGTTCGCCAGAGAGGTGAATCTGGAGGAGATCCGCGACGAGCTGCTGCTTGAGAAGGTTGCGGCCTATCTGGTGACACAGAATACGGTTGTCAACGCGAAAGCTGCGGAGTAGCAGCGGTTGACAGAGGAAAGACAGCATGGATTTTACTGCATTTGTAAACGAGATCGAGGCAGGAAAACACACGGTTTACGGCGCCACGGTGCACCTCGACGGGACATTGGTCCACAGTTTCGGAGACACGAACAAGAAGCGGTATCCGCTTTATTCGGCGACGAAATCGATTCTGGCGCTTGCCGTCGGTATTGCAGCAGATCGGGGGCTGATCGACGTCGGTCGGTCAGTCCTTGACTATATTCCGGACAAATTCGTAAAGGAGATGTCAAAAGAGCAGGAGGAGACGTTCCGGACCCTCACGATCCACCGGCTGATGACCATGTCGGTGGAGGGATTCCCCTTCCGCGCGGAGGGGGAGAGCTGGCTTCGCTTTGCGCTTGCCTGCCCGATTCCGGAGCCGCAGAAGAAGACCTTTGCATACAGCAACATTCCGGCGTACCTCGTGGGCGTTGCCCTAGCGGAGGCCGTCGGCGGGGATGCCTTTACATTCATCACCGAAAATCTCCTGACGCCTTTGCACATCGAGGGCGCAACCTGCCAGAGGTGCCCGAACGGCTATTTCTACGGCGCTACGGGCATGGAGCTCACGGTTGAGGAGCTGAGCCGCTTCGGCCTGCTGATCGCCGCGGACGGGGCCTGGGAGGGAACACAGCTCGTCTCCGCAGCGTATGTCCGCCGCATGAAGGCAGCGCTGACGCCGTGCCGCGAGGGCGGCTACGGATATTTTCTGTGGCGCTTCGGAAGTGGGAACCGCATCAGCGGAAAACTGGGCCAGCGATGCTTTGCATTTTCCGATAAAAGCCTTGTGATCACGTGGCTCGGGAACAACGAGGAGGGCGGCGATGCGCTGGAAGCTGCCATGCGCAGATTCCTTCTTGATGAGAAGCCCGCGGAGGCTCCGAAGCAGCAGACGCCCGCGGCCTGCCCCTTTGCTAAGAAGTGCGGCGGCTGCGATTATCAGGGTGTGCCGTACGAGGAGCAGCTGCAGAAGAAGCAGAAGGCGGAGAGAATTTTGCTCGATTCGTTCTGCCGGGTGGAGCCGATTCTCGGCGCGGAGCATCCGACGCACTACCGCAACAAGGTGCACGGGGTGTTCGGGCGCGACAAGAAGGGAAATATCTTCACGGGAATCTACGAGGAGAAGAGCCATCGCATCGTTCCGGTCAGCGGCTGCATGATCGAGGATGCGGGCGCAGGCGCTATTTTAAAGACGCTGTGCGAGCTGGCAAAATCCTTCAAGGTTCGCGTTTACGATGAGGACCGCGGCACGGGAATGTTGCGGCACGCGCTGATCCGAGTGGGTCGCACCACGGGCGAGGTCATGGTCGTTTTAGTTGTGACGGACCCGATCTTCCCGTCGAAGAACAATTTTACAAAGGAGCTTCGGAGACGCCATCCGGAGGTCTCGACGGTCGTTTTGAACATCAATGACCGCGACACCAGTATGGTGCTCGGGGAGCGGAACATCGTTTTATACGGCAAGGGTTACATCGAGGATGTGCTGTGCGGGCTTCGCTTCCGTATCTCGCCGTCTTCGTTTTATCAGATTCATCCGGAGCAGACCGAGGTGTTGTACCAAAGGGCGATTGAGTTCGCCGGGCTGACCGGAAAGGAGCGCGTGATCGACGCGTACTGCGGCATCGGAACCATCGGCATGTGCGCGGCGGCGAAGGCCGGCGAGGTCGTCGGTGTGGAGCTAAACCGCGATGCGGTGCGCGACGCGATCGCCAACGCGAAGGCGAACGGAATCACGAATATCCGATTCCGAAACGAGGACGCGGGCGCGTACATGATGCGTCTTGCGGCGGACGGCGAGTCGGCCGACGTGGTCATCCTGGACCCGCCGAGAAGCGGCAGCACACCGGAGTTCATCACGGCGGTGAACACTTTAAAGCCCGCGCGCGTTGTCTACGTTTCGTGCGATCCGGAGACACTGGCGCGCGACCTCAAGCTCTTTACGAAGAAGGGCTGGGCGGTCCGGGCGATTCAGCCGGTCGACATGTTCCCGTACACGCGTCATGTCGAGACGGTCTGCCTTTTGGAGCGCGGCAAATGAGTTATACAACAGGGGGAGTGTATGGGCGCAAAACATGTGGTGGTCCTGCCGTACGATGCGGCATGGAGGCTGGATTTTGAGACGATCCGGGACGAGCTTTCGGAGGCGCTCGGCGGGCTTGCGCTGCGCATCGAGCATGTCGGGAGCACATCCGTGCCGGGGCTGTCGGCGAAGCCGATCATCGATATCGACATTGTGATCCGGGACTATGAGGTGTTCGACGACGTGGTCGCTGCGCTCGGGTCCATCGGTTACCAGCACGAGGGAAACCTCGGAATCGTCGGGCGAGAGGCATTTAAGTACGAGGGGAAGGAGCATTTGCGGACGCATCATCTGTACGTCTGCACCGAGGACTCCCCGGAGCTTCGAAGGCACCTTGCATTTCGCGACTATCTGCGCGCAGATGCCGAGGCGGTGCGGGAATACAGCCGCATCAAGGAGGAGGCGGCCGCGCTGTATCCGTACGACATCGACGGTTACATCGCGCACAAGTCGCCGTTCATCGAGCGGATTTACGCGGAAATCGGTCTTACAAAGTAACAATGAGCATATATTGAGGAGGGAAAAAACATGGGATTGTTCGACAGATTCAAGAAGAAAAAGGATGAGAAACCGGTGTCGGTGGAGCTTCCGCCCGAGACCGAGAAGGAACCCGGTACGGTTGGCTGGGACGCCATCGAGGCAGAATTTTTGCGCGTCTACCCGGGCCAGACCGAGCCGAAGCACTACGGAACGCTGGTCAAATGGGTGTTCGGCGGCAACGATCCGCTGGACGGCATCAGCATCTACGACGGCGGTGATTTTTATCACTTTGTCACGTTCGGCCTGACCGAGCTCTACGACAAGCAGAGCCGAAACACCGAGCTGAGCGGCTACGGTTACGAGATGACCTTGAAGCTTAAGAAGGAAGGGCTCGAGGACCCTGAGGCCGAGATCCGCAACATCTGCAGCATCCTGCAGACGGTGGCGAGAATCACGTTCACGAAAAATGAGTGCTTCTTCCCGAACGAGTTCATCTACACCGGCCAGACCGCGGGCATGGACTCGAAGCAGCAGTCGCTGCTCACGGGCTTTATCGTGGTCAAGGACCCGACCGTCGAGACTCTGGAGACCTTCAACGGCCGCGTCGAATTCCGCGAGCTCGTCGGCATGACGGATGCGGAGCTTAAGACTCTGAAGTCGCATGATTCCGTGGCGGAGATCTACGAAAAGCTCGGCACGGACGTGACCGACTGGAAGAGAGCGTCGATTGTTTAGACTTTCGGCTTCTTGCGGGAGCAGTCGAAATGGTATTGTAGGTCAAATGAGTTTGCGGGAGGCTGAAATTCATGTTGGAAGTCGGAACCAAGGCACCGGACTTTACGCTGCCGGACCAGAACGGAACCATGCATTCGCTTGCGGATTACCGCGGGAAGAAGGTCATTTTGTATTTTTATCCCAAGGACAACACGTCGGGCTGTACGAAGCAGGCCTGCGGGTTCTCGGAGCGGTATCCTCATTTTTCGGAGAAGGGCGTGGAGGTTCTCGGCGTCAGCAAGGACAGCGTGGAATCGCACAAGAAATTCGAAGAAAAATACAGCCTTGCGTTCACGCTTCTCTCGGACCCGGAGCGCAAAGTGCTTGAAGCGTATGATGTCTGGAAGGAGAAGAAAAACTACGGCAAAGTCTCCATGGGCGTCGCGCGAACCACCTATCTGATCGACGAAAACGGCGTCATCATCCGCGCCAACGACAAGGTAAAGGCCGCGGAGGATCCGGAGAAAATGCTTAAGGAAGTGGATGCCTGAAGAATCGGGGGATAAGGCGGATGTTATTGAAGGCAAATGATACTACCGTTGTAGAACAGAGCACCGCGGGCGGCGCAATCGGCGGATCAATCGGCGGGGCAAACGGTGGAACCGGGAAGTTTCGGTACTTCCTGTTCGACCTCGACGGCACACTGACCGACCCGGCGATCGGAATCACGAATTCGGTCATGTATGCGCTTGATCGATTCGGCGTTCATGTGGAGGACCGGAGCGTTTTGTTTCCGTTCATCGGCCCGCCGCTTCCGGATTCGTTCAGGAAGTATTACGGCTTCTCGGAGGAGCAGGCGGCGAAGGCGGTGGAGTATTACCGCGAGTATTTTCGCGACCGCGGAATCTTTGAGAACAAGGTTTACGAGGGCATCCCGGAGATGCTTTCGGCGCTCAGGCGCGCGGGCGTGACGGTTGCTCTGGCGACGTCGAAGCCGTATGAGTTTGCCGTGCGGATTCTGGAGCATTTTTCGCTCTATGATTATTTTGACTTTTTCGGCGCTGCGACGATGGACGGCCGCATCAGCAAAAAGGCGGACGTGATCGCGGACCTTCTGCCGCGCCTTGGCGCTGCGGACAGGGCAGAGTTTGTGATGATCGGCGACCGCGACCAGGACGTGAATGGTGCGAAGGCCAACGGGCTTGCGAGCGTCGGCGTTTTGTGGGGGTACGGCCCGGAGGAGGAGCTTCGGGGCGCAGGGGCGGATTTCCTTGCGGAAGCGCCGGCGGACATCCCTGCGCTTGTCGATTTCGGGGGTTTTGGCGATGCGTGAGATTTCCAACGAGACGGCCAGGAATTTTTTGGTGAATTATCAGGGGCTTGGCGACTTCGGGCAGTTCGAGGGCTGCGAGGGCGCGAAGCGTTTTATGGAGCGGGTGCGTTGTATTCAATACGACCCGCTCAATGTTGTTGGCAGAAATCCGGATCTCGTGCTGCAGTCGCGCGTTGCGGGCTATCGTCCGCAAATCCTCACCGACCTTCTGTACAAGGAGCGCTTTCTGGTCGACGGCTTCGACAAAGTGATCTCGATCATTTTGATGGAGGATTATCCGAGCATGGTGCGCGTGCGCAAGGCGACAACCGACGAGCTGGTCGGCGTTTTGGCCAAGCGCGGTTCTTCGGAGGCGCTGGAGATCCTCGACGAGGTGCTTTCGTATGTGCGTGCGAACGGCCCGCTTCCGGCGAACAAAATCGACATCGGCGGCCGCGCGGAGAAGGGGCGCTGGGGGCACGGCAAGCTCTCGAGCGCGGCGCTCGACTACCTCTATCACAGCGGCAAATTAGGCATCCACTCGAAAGTTCGTGCGCAGAAGGTGTATGACGTGGCGGAGCGGCTGTACACGCCGGAGATTCTGGGCGCTGCGGACCCGTTTTCGTCGGAGCACGAGTTTCTTCGGTGGTACGTCAAGCGCCGGATCGGCAGCATCGGCATGGTGTGGAACAAAAACACCGGCGCGTGGCTGTGGCATTTTCTGTACAGCCGGCATCCCCGCGAGGAGATCATCCGCGAGCTGGTTGCGGACGGCGAGCTGATCGAACTGTCCGTGGAGGGCTCGAAGGAGCCGTTTTACATTCGCGCGGAGGACGAGCCGTACCTCGAAAAGCGCGTGGAAAATCCCGTCGCGCACTTCATTGCGCCGCTTGACAACTTCATCTGGGACCGCGGCGTGACGGAGGAATTGTTTCATTTTTCGTATTCCTGGGAAGTGTATACGCCGGCCGCGAAGCGCCAGTACGGCTACTACGTGTTGCCCGTGTTGTACGGGAACCGTTTCGTCGCGCGCTTCGAGCCCGAGAAAAATGACGGCCGCGAGCCGCTCCGTATCAAAAACTGGTGGTGGGAGCCCGGGGTCACCGTGACGGACGAGCTGCAGGGCGCGATCGATGACGCCATCCGCAGGTTTAACGAATATCTTGGCGTTGATGACAGAGGGACAGTCCCCAGTTGTCATCTCGGCCAAAGATGAC
>JAFZWG010000045.1 GCA_017617395.1 Lachnospiraceae bacterium | reverse complement strand
GTTGTCATCTCCACCCAAGATGACAACTGGGGACTGTCCCTCTGTCATCTATTGACAAACAAGACGACGCGTAGTATAGTTGGCAACGGACAAACGACAGGGGAGCTCGCGCAGGCGGGCTGAGAGGAAGTTATTGCGCTTCGACCCTTGACCTGATGCGGATAATGCCGCCGTAGGAAGCCATACGAAGAAACCTGAACACAAGCAGGGGACAGCTGATGGCTGCCCCTGTTTTTCTTATGCCCAAAAACTATAAAACATGAGGTGAATCAACATGAAACTCAACACGCGGAAAATGACCCTGGCCGGCCTTCTGTGCGCCGTCGCCGTGGTCGGCAGTCTGTTCTCGGTGCCGGTGTTCGGCAGCAAATGCGCGCCTGTTCAGCACTTGGTCAACATCCTTTGCGCGGTCTTCCTCGGGCCGTGGTACGGCGTCGGTGTGGCCGGCGCGGCGTCGCTCATCCGGAATCTGGCGGGGATCGGAAGTCTGATGGCATTTCCCGGCAGCATGTTCGGCGCGCTTTTGTGCGGCCTTGCGTACCGATTTACGCGGAAAATGCTCCCGACCCTCGCGGGCGAGGTGTTCGGCACGGCGGTGCTCGGCGGCCTGTGCGCGTATCCGGTCGCAGTGCTCTTCATGGGCGTGAGCGCGGCCGCGGTCGCGTGGTATGCATACGTCATCCCGTTTTTGATCTCGACAGCGGGTGGCGCGCTGGTGGCGGGGTGCATTTTACTAAGCCTTAAGAGAGCCGGGGTGCTCACGCACATGCAGGATGCATTGTCCGAGGAGAACCCGCGGAAAATGAGGAACTGCGCATGAACGCGAGCATCTATCCGGAAGCGGTGCGGAGGGTGCGGCCGCTTATTCACAGTATCACCAACTATGTGACGGCGACGGACTGCGCGAACCTTTTGCTCGGGTGCGGCGCGAGGCCGATGATGGCGGACGATCCGGCGGAGGTCGCGGAGATTACGGCCGCGAGCGACGGGCTGCTGTTAAATCTCGGGACGCCGAGCGAGCGGTCGGTTCGCTCGTTAAAGCTTGCGCTTGAGGCGGCGACGCGGAAGGGAATTCCCACAGTCTTCGATCCGGTCGGTGTCGGGGCTTCGGCGTTTCGAAGACGCGCGGCGGCGGAGCTTTTAGCGATTGGCACACCGAGCGTCATCCGCGGAAACCGGACCGAAATCCGGACACTTGCGGGGATGATCGGGGCTAACGTAAGCACCTCGCAGAACTCCTGCACAGCGGCGGCCGGCGTGGATGCGGCGGCAACGGATTGCATGAGCGAGGCGGAGGTTGGCTTCGTTTGTAAAGAAGCGCGCGCCCTCGCGCGCGCATGCGGGGCGGTCATCGTGGTCACGGGCGAGATCGACGTTGTCACGGACGGCACGCGCACGGCGTGCGTGCGAAACGGAAGGCCGGAGATGGCGACGGTGACGGGCACGGGGTGCCAGCTGACGTCGCTGATTGCGGGATTTGTCGCGAGTTCGCCGAAGGAAGTGTACGAGGCGACCGTGGCGGCGGTCGCGGCGATGGGCGTCGCCGGGGAGATCGCCGCGGAGCGCATGACGCCCGCGGACGGCAATGCGACGTACGGGCGATACCTTCTGGATGCGGTTAACCGGTTGACGGGCGCGGAGCTTGCGGCACGCGCGAGGATCGAAGAAATCGAAGGAACGGGGGACGAAACATGAAGTGTACGAAGGAGAATTTTCTACTGTACGCGGTGACGGGCGGCGCGAGAGCGGACGGCATGACGCTTTATGAGCAGGCGGAGGCGGCGCTTCGCGGCGGCGCGACGTGCCTGCAGCTGCGGGATAAGACGGCGACGCGCGAGGAACTCCTGGCGGAGGCGAAGGAGCTGGCGGAGCTGTGTCATCGGTACGGAGCGTTGTTCATCGTCAACGATTCGGCGGAGGTGGCGATTGCAAGCGGCGCGGACGGCGTCCATGTCGGGCTGTCGGACATGGCGGTTTCGAAGGTGCGCGAGCTCGCGGGCAATCGGCTGATCATCGGCGCTTCGGCGCACTCGGTCGCGGAGGCACGGGCGGCGGTTTCGGCCGGCGCGGACTACCTGGGCGTCGGAGCGATGTACGAGACGGCGACGAAGACGGACACGCATGTGCTGCCGCACGCGGTGCTCGGCGAGATCACGCACGCGGTGGACGTGCCGGTGGTGGCCATCGGCGGCATCACGAAGGAAAATCTTTCGAAGCTCCTCGGTTTTGGTCAGGCCGGCGTGGCGCTGGTCGGCGCAATCTTCGGAGCGCCCGACATCGAGGCGGCGGCGCGGGAGCTCCGCAAGCTTTCGGAGCGCGCGGCGTACGGGATGCGAACGGCGCTCACGATCGCGGGGAGTGACAGTAGCGGCGGCGCGGGCATTCAGGCAGACATCAAGACGATGACCGCCAACGGCGTGTACGCGATGAGCGCGATTACGGCCCTCACGGCGCAAAATACAACCGGCGTCGAGAGCATCTTTCCGGTCACGCCGGAGTTTCTGGCGGCGCAGATGGACAGCATTTTCCGCGATATCGAGCCGGACGCGGTCAAGATCGGCATGGTCGCGAACAGCGAGCTGATCCGCGTGATCGCCGCGAAGCTCAGGGAATACAAAGCGACCGACGTCGTGGTCGACCCTGTGATGGTGGCGACGTCGGGGTCGTCGCTGATGCAGTCCGAGGCGGTCGCAACGCTTGTGAGCGAGCTGCTTCCGCTGGCGCGCCTGGCGACGCCGAACATCCCCGAGGCGGAGGTTCTATCGGGCATGAAGATCACGGACGAGGCATCGATGGAGGTTGCGGCCGCTAAGATTGCCGCAGAGGCCGGCTGCGCGGTGCTTTTAAAGGGCGGCCACCGCGTTTTGGACGCGAGCGACTACCTCTTCGCGGACGGGCAGGGGCAGTGGTTCCGCGGCGAGCGGATCGACAACCCGAACACGCACGGCACGGGCTGCACGCTCTCGTCGGCGATCGCGTCCTTCCTGGCGCAGGGCTACCCGCTGCCGGAGGCGGTGGCGCGGGCCAAGCGGTATTTAACGGGCGCGCTTGCGGCGATGCTCGATCTGGGCAGCGGAAGCGGACCGATGAACCACGCGTACGCGGTCGGAGGATTTGCGGCGGAGTGAGGCTGCATTTTTCGCATAACAATTAAAAATTGACAATACAAGGAGACAGAAATGAGAAATTACACGACTCAGATGGACGCCGCGAAGCGCGGCATTATTACGCCCGAGATGGAGGCGGTTGCGAAGAAGGAATTCCGGAGCGCGGAGGAGATCCGCGACCTCGTGGCGCGCGGGCAGGTGGCGATCTGCGCGAACCGGCTGCACACCTGCATCGACGTAAACGGCGTGGGTTCGATGCTGCGCACGAAGATCAACGTCAACCTCGGCGTTTCGCGCGACTGCAAGGATTACAACATCGAGATGGAGAAGGTGATGGCGGCCGTGAACATGGGCGCCGAGGCCATCATGGACCTCTCGTCGCACGGCAATACGCAGCCGTTTCGGCGCAAGCTCACGAGCGAGTGCCCGGCGATGATCGGCACCGTGCCCGTGTACGACAGCGTGATCCACTACCAGCGCGACCTCGCGACGCTGACGGCGCAGGATTTCATCGACGTCGTGCGGCTGCACGCGGAGGACGGCGTCGACTTCGTGACGCTGCACTGCGGAATTACCCGAAAGACGATCGACCAGATCCGCACGCATAAGCGGAAAATGAACATTGTCTCCCGCGGCGGCTCCCTCGTCTTCGCGTGGATGTGTATGACCGGCGAGGAAAATCCTTTCTACGAGCATTTCGACGAGATTCTCGACATTTGTCGCGAGTACGATGTGACGATCTCTTTGGGTGACGCGTGCCGCCCTGGCTGCCTTGCGGACGCGAGCGACGTGTGCCAGATCGAGGAGCTTGTGCGCCTCGGGGAGCTCACGAAACGCGCGTGGGCGAAGGATGTGCAGGTCATGATCGAGGGACCGGGGCATATGCCTCTTGACCAGATCGAGGCCAACATGAAGCTGCAGCAGACCGTCTGCCTCGGCGCGCCGTTCTATGTGCTGGGTCCTCTGGTGACGGACATCGCACCGGGGTACGACCACATTACGTCGGCGATCGGCGGCGCGATCGCGGCCTCGGCAGGCGCGGCATTTCTGTGCTACGTGACGCCCGCGGAGCACCTCGCTCTTCCGAACGTCGAGGATGTCAAGCAGGGCATCATCGCCTCGCGCATCGCCGCTCACGCAGCCGATATCGCGAAGAAGATCCCGCACGCCCGCGACATCGACGACGCGATGGCCGACGCCCGCCGCACGTTCGACTGGGAGAAGCAGTGGGAGTGCGCGATCGACCCCGAAACCGCGAAGGCGATCCGCGACAGCCGCGCGCCCGAGCACGAGGATAGCTGCTCCATGTGCGGCAAATTCTGCGCCGTCCGCAGCATGAACAAAGCCCTCAACGGCGAATATATCGACATCCTGTAGGCGACGGGGCTCGCTTCGTTGGCAAAACGATCCGAAACATGCAAAAGACTTTCTCTCGCTCGCAGGAAAATGCTCGCTCGAGAAAGTTTTTGTATGTTTTCGGATAAGTTCATGTCGCTGCGAAGCGAGCCCGCCGTCGCCTGAAGGATGCAGATTAACGGGCGCAGACGAAGGTGACAAAAGAACTGTCCCCTTGTCACTACCCTTGTCACTAGGGGCCACCGAAGAAAATACCTATAGGCAAGGTGGCGCTAATGTGGTATACTGTAGGGCGGAGTTGATGACAGAGGGACAGTCCCCAGTTGTCATCTGACCGGTTGATGACAACTGGGGACTGTCCCCTTGTCATCTTTTCGGGGGAGGTATTCGGAAGATGTTGGTCTGGATCGGCATTCTGGTGCTGACGTTCGTAATTTCCGTCGTAAGCCTGGCGTTTTTCAGGTCGCGGGGCGATGGTTCCGCGGCGGTGCGCAACATAAGCCTCGGCCTGGTGGCGGTGGCGGCGGTTGCGACGGCCGGGTTCGGTATCGTTCATTCGCTGAATGCAGTGGTGATCCTGCTGCATCTGGGTGTTTTTTTCCTCGGAACCGAGGTCGCGGATGCCGTGCTCGGCGCGGCTGCGAACAAGAAGCATCGCGGGGTGCTGCCGGTGGTTGCGGCGGCGATTCTCGGGTGCATCGTCTACCTGCTGGCCGGCTACGTGAGCGCACATACGGTGCGCCGCGCGGAGGTGAGCGTCGAGACAGCCAAGGCGCTTCCGAACGACGGGTTGCGGATTGTGCTGCTCTCGGACGTGCATCTCGGAACGACCATGGATGATGAGGATTTGGCGAAGCTGTTGCAGCGGATCGCCGACGAGAAGCCGGACATCGTTGCGGTGGCGGGAGACCTCATCGACGGGAGCACGGAGCAGGAGAGCATGATGCGCGCGTGCGGGGCATTTGCCGCGCTTGCGAAGGTCTGCGACGTGTACTACGTGGACGGAAACCACGAGGTCGAGGACAGCAGCGAGAGGACGTTGGCGAGCCTGCACGAGGAACTCGCGAAAAATGGAGTCCGCGTCCTCTGCGACGAGGTTGTCCTCACGGACGGCGGCTGTTACGTCGTCGGACGCAGGGACCGAAGCGACAGCCGTAAGAGCATCGCGGCGCTGACCGAGGGCCTCGAGGCAGATCGATTTTGTATTGTTATGGATCACCAGCCGAACGACTTCGACGCGGAGTCGCGGGCGGCGGTCGATCTGGTTTTGTGCGGGCACACGCACGGCGGTTTTTTACTGCCGATTCCGTGGGTTGCACCGTTTGTACCCGGCTTTTTTGACGCCGACCGCTTCGTCGGAACGGAGGTCCGCGGCACGACGAACTTTGTCGTGAGCGCCGGCGCCGGCACGTGGGGCATCTCGTTTAAGACGGGCGCGTGGTCGGATTATACGGTGATTGATGTGAGGTGACAACCGAGAACCGTCCCCAACTGTCACCTTGATACTTTGGAGGTTATTTCTACATGAACAGATTTGTCGGAAGATGGATTGCGGCCGCGATGTGTGCGGTGATGCTTGTGGTGCTGGCGGCGCCGGTCGGTACGGCGCGGGCGGCGGAGGGCGAGCTTCCCTTTGAGCTGGAGGCCCCGAGCGGGGTGAAGGCGGAGTTCCAGGGAAGCAGCAGCGACCCGAGCGCATGCAAGGTATCGTACACGAAGAACGCGTCGATGGCGGAGTGGCTTGCGAAGGACGACAAGTCGCGCAAGGAGGCGCTCAAGAAGCTCGGCTACTCCGAACTCAGCGTGTTCGCGCAGATCGACTGGGCGATCGACAGCCCGTCCGACTGGAAATACAGCGACAAATGGGACAACGACACCGGACGCGCATCCGTGGATGCCGCGCACCCGGATGAATATGTGCTCGGCGACTGGGCGTATGTCAAGATGAATTGTACGAAGGAGGCGACGGACACGGCGCTGATCCTTCGCGACATGGGCAACCCCGGAAGCGAGCGCGACGCAAAATGGAACGACGGCAAGAACGGCGCGTACAGCGTCGGCTGGAAGAGCGTTCTGAAGACGTCGCAGTACACGGTTGTCAACTCGCATGTGAAGATTGATTTTGAGAGTCATACGCTGTTCGTTCGCGTGCGCTACGGAGTGGCGCTTAAGAAGGAGGGCGAGACCAAGGCGACGTATGTATTTTCCGACTGGTCGTCGTTGTCCGCGTACGGCAAGGACGCCGACCACGTGGAGTACCACCTCTCGGAGTACTTCGATGCTCCGCAGGTGTTCAACCCGAGATTCAAGGCAAAAGTCAACGGCCACGGACCGTTTGTCGTGCTGAGCGTCAACGTGCCGGACACGGTTGCGGACGCGATCGCAAAGGTCACGGAGGCAGGCGGCTACGTGCAGATCGTGACGCAGGGCCGCATCAAGGACCCGGACGAGGAGTACGAGTGGGTCGACCTCGTCGGCGGTGAGCTTGAAGTTGCAACAGGCGACGCGGAGTGGGACATCTCCGGCGTCGAGCAGCCGAAGCACAAGATCGGACACGGAACGGAGGTGGAGCTCCGAAGCCAGTACTTTATCGTGTACGCGGGCAATGAGTATGAATCCGCATTTTCCGAAGTGACGACGCTTCTTGTCGACGAGAACACGATGATCGTGCCGGTTCCGGAGGAAGGGGACATCACGCCCACGCCGACGCCCCGGCCGACGCCGATTCCGTCGTGGATGCTCTCCGGGAAAAATTCGGAGGAAAAGAGCGAGTGCAGCCTCTGCGGCATGTGCCCGGTGCAGCCTCTGGGAGTCTGCCTGTTCCTCTGGATGGGCGGTTTCGTGGTGGTGCTCATCCTCTTTGCGATCATCAAACATTTGATTAAAAACATAGGCAGCAAGAAGGTCCCGCGCAGGAAAGGGTAAGGTATGTGGCTTGCGATTTTAGGCGTCGCGCTGGTGCTGACCGCCGTCGGAATTGTGTATCTGATCAGCCGGTTCGGCCGTTTTGCGGTTGTTCGCCGTCTCGCGGGCAACCGTCGTTCGCTGCGGATTCTTCTGGGCGCCGTGCCGGTCGCAGCCCTCGCTGTGTACGGTATCTTTGACCTCGTCAATATGGTTATCATTTTGCTGCATCTGGCGGCATTCTGGCTGATTGCGGACCTCGCGACCGGCCTTTTTTCAATTCTCAAAAAGCGGAAAATGAAAACACCCGCCGCCCCGTCGGACGCCCCGGATTCCTCCGCGCCCCCGCGTCCCTACATTACGGGCATCATCGTCCTTGTCGTGTGCGCGGTCTATCTGGCGGTCGGGCGGTACAATGCATTTCACGTCGACCGCACGGAGTACTGCCTTGAGACGTCGAAGGAGCTGCCGGGCGGGCAGCTGCGGATTCTGCTGATCGCGGACTCGCACGTCGGAACGACATTTGACGCGGACGGCTTTGCGGAGCACCTCGCGGAGGCGATGAAGGACGATCCCGACATCGTCATCGTAGCGGGCGATTTCATCGACGACTCCACGACCCGCGAGGACATGCTTGCGGCCTGCCGCGCTTTGGGAGGGCTCACACCGAAGTACGGGGTGTATTTTTCGTACGGAAATCATGATAAGGGATACAACAACAGCCGCGGGTACACGCCGCAGGAGCTCGAGGCGGCGCTGACCGCGAGCGGCGTTCATGTGCTCGAGGACGAGGTCGAGCTTGTCGCGGACACATTTTACGTCATCGGCCGAATGGACCGAAGCGACTCCTCGCGCCGCAGAAACGGCGCCGGCAACAGCGGAGACAATAGTGCCAACAATGGCGACAACAACGGCACCGGAGGGCGCCGAAGCATTGCGGACCTGACCAAGGAACTGGACCGGAGCCGCTACATGATCGACATCAACCACCAGCCGAACGACTACGAGGCGGAGGCTGCGGCAGGGGTTGACCTGGTGCTGTCCGGCCATACGCACGGGGGCCAGCTGATCCCGCTCGGACCCATCGGCCGGCTGATGGGCGCCAACGACCGCACGTACGGGCTCGAGACGCGCGGCGAGACGACATTTATCGTCACATCGGGCATCTCCGACTGGGAGATTCACTACAAGACGGGAACGAAGTCCGAGTATGTGATCATCGAAATCAGGCAAAAATAAGACATCCCGCAGCACACAATTTTTACACACATACGCGATATGATGGACAAGGTGCGCCGGGGAGATGCCGGCGCGAGAGTAAACTATGCGAAAAGATGCGAATAAGGAGTAGTTTCATGAAGAAGACAATCGTATTGTGCCTGATCGTTTTATCCATGTTCGGTCTGCTGGCCGCATGCGGCAAGGACAAGAACACAACCCCCAGCGTAACGCCTACCGAGGCTGCAACGCCGACGCCCACCGAGGTGCCGACCGAGACGCCCACGCCTACGCCCACTCCGTTGCCGGATGTATATCTGAAGGATGTATTTGCCGCACACGGTTTGAAGGTCGGAACGTGCCTTACGACGGTGATGACCGGAACCGAGGCTTACAGCAAGCTCATCACGTCCCAGTTCACCAGCGTTACGATGGAAAATGATATGAAGCCCGACTACCTCTTCAACGAGCAGAAGAGCAAGGAGACCGGCGACCTGGTTGTAGAATTCAACCAGAACATGATCACCATGCTCAAGTGGGCGCGTGAGAACGGAATGGCGGTTCGCGGCCATACGCTTGTATGGTACAGCCAGACCCCGAACTGGATTTTCTACGAGGATTTCGATACGTCGAAGAAGCTTGTCGGCCGCGAGGTAATGCTTGCGCGTCTCGAGAGCTATATCAAGCAGGTGTTCACGAAGCTTGAGGAAGAGGGCTACATCGACCTGATCTACGCGTATGACGTTGTCAACGAGGCGTGGATGGAGGACGGCTCGATCCGCAAGAGCAACTGGACCTCAACCATCGGCGACGACTATCTGTGGTATGCATTTTACTATGCAAACAAGTATGCTCCGGAGAGCATCGACCTGTACTACAATGACTACAACGAGCAGTTCAAGACCGACACCCTCGAGAAGTTCGTAAAGACGCTCGTGGATGAGAACGGCAAATACCTGATTGACGGTATCGGCTTCCAGGCTCACCTTTATACGCAGGACAGCCTGACCGACTACTTCAAGACGGTTGACCAGCTCAGCAAACTCGGCCTCAAGATCCAGCTGACGGAGCTCGATGTCTGCCTCGGCAAGTACCAGACTCCGAAGCCTGCCAACGCAAAGAACCTCGCCGCTCAGGGCCAGTACTACTACGACCTGATCAACGGTATTTTCGAGCGCATCGATGCGGGCACACTGAAGATGGATGCTCTGACGTTCTGGGGATTTGCCGACGGCATGTCCTGGAGAAAGGGTTACAGCCCGCTCCTCTACAACCAGAACTACCAGAAGAAGCCTGCCTTCTGGGGCGCAGCTCAGATCCGCGACCTCGCCGGTTTCGACTACAAGGAAGAGGATAAGTAATTATCAGAATGCAATATTCTTCTTGACATATATTGCAAGGCATCTTCTTTGAATATTGTTCTTGACACACGCCGCCGCCCGTGGTATAAAAAATCTAAACCGATGAGAAAGAGTGAGTAGATTCTTCAACGGGGTGTACACAGAGAGTCGCAGGTGCTGGGATTGCGGCAACATCCGAAGGATTGAATGGGCTTTTGAGGGCAAGAGGAAACGGTGAAAACCGGAGTATGGGCGCCGGGGCAAGGATCCCCCGTGAACAAAGACCGGCATATCATGTATGCGCGAAAGAGGATGCGAAAGCATCAAGCAGGGTGGCACCGCAGGAATGATGAAATTATCGTCCTGTCCCGGCATTAACCAAATTAATGCGGGACAGGACGTTCTTTATGCTCAGGGCGAGCGGAAATCCGAGTCCCGACCACAAAACGAAAGGAGACACAAAAATGTCTGAGAATGCAATCCCTTACAAGATTTACCTGGAAGAAAATGAGATGCCTACGTCCTGGTACAACATGCGTGCGGACATGAAGAATAAGCCCGCGCCGCTGCTTAATCCGGGAACGCTCCAGCCGATGACGGCTGAGGAACTCGGCGGAGTATTTTGCGAGGAGCTCGTAAAGCAGGAGCTCGACAATGATACCGCGTTTATCGAGATCCCCGAGGAGATCCGCAATTTCTATAAGATGTATCGTCCTTCGCCGTTGGTGCGTGCATACTGCCTGGAGAAGAAGCTCGGCACGCCCGCGAAGATTTACTACAAGTTTGAGGGCAACAACACGAGCGGCAGCCACAAGCTGAATTCCGCAATCGCGCAGGCATATTACGCAAAGAAGCAGGGCCTCAAGGGTGTGACCACCGAGACCGGTGCAGGTCAGTGGGGCACGGCGCTCTCGATGGCATGTGCATACTTGGGTCTTGACTGCAAGGTGTTCATGGTTAAGGTTTCCTACGAGCAGAAGCCGTTCCGCCGCGAGGTTATGAGAACCTACGGTGCGAGCGTTACGCCTTCGCCGTCCGAGACGACCGAGGTCGGCAAGAGAATTCTTGCGGCTCATCCGGGAACCGGCGGAAGCCTTGGCTGCGCCATCTCCGAGGCGGTTGAGGTTGCCGTGAGCAATCCGGGATACCGCTATGTGCTCGGCTCCGTTTTGAACCAGGTACTCCTTCATCAGTCGGTCATCGGTCTCGAGACTAAGGCCGCACTCGACAAATACGGCATCGTTCCGGACATGATCATCGGCTGCGCAGGCGGCGGTTCCAACCTCGGCGGTTTGATCGCTCCGTTCATGGGCGAGAAGCTTCGCGGTGAGAAGAACTACCGCATCATCGCCGTAGAGCCGGCATCCTGCCCGAGCTTCACGCGCGGCAAATATGCTTACGACTTCTGCGACACCGGTATGGTTTGCCCGCTTGCAAAGATGTACACGCTCGGCAGCAACTTCATGCCGGCACCCAACCATGCGGGCGGCCTTCGCTACCACGGCATGAGCAGCACGCTCTCGCAGCTGTACGCGGACGGTTACATGGAGGCAACGAGCGTTGAGCAGACGAAGGTGTTCGAGGCTGCGGAGATGTTCGCACGCGTCGAGGGTATCCTTCCCGCTCCCGAGAGCTCGCATGCAATCCGCGTAGCAATCGACGAGGCACTCAAGTGCAAGGAGACCGGTGAGGAGAAGACGATCGTCTTCGGTCTGACCGGTACCGGTTACTTCGATATGGTTGCTTACGAGAAGTTCAACAACGGCGAGATGGGCGACTACATCCCGTCCGACGAGGAGATTGCAGCAAGCCTTCAGAAGCTTCCGAAGGTAGACTGATCGCCCCGGCAAGACACAAACAAAACGCGAAAAATATGCTTTACGGCATGTTTTCATGTGCTTTTAACGCCTCTTCTTCGGAAGGGGCGTTTTTGTGTTGCATTTTCCGACGGGAGGCGCTTATAATGTGGCCGAATCCGGGACGAAAGGAGGAAATCGATCGTGCGCATTTCGGGAACAAAGAACATGACGGAAGGCGAGCCTTTGAAGCTGCTCGCTTTGTTTGCGTTGCCGCTTCTTCTCGGAAACCTCTTTCAGCAGGCGTACAACCTCGCGGATACGATCATCGTCGGCAGACTGCTCGGGAAAAATTCACTCGCCGCAGTCGGCGCGACCGGCTCGGTCTCCTTCCTCTTCTTCTCCGTGAGCAACGGAATCGGCAGCGGCGGCGGAATCGTCACCGCGCAGCTCTTCGGCGCCGGCCGCAGGGACGATGTCAAGCGCGCGATCGTCAACTCCGCGTACATCATGTTCACGGCCGCGCTCATCATGGGGTCGATTGCATTTGTCCTCGTTCCGAAGGTCTTGAACTTCATGGGAACGCCGGCGGAAATCCTGCCGGAGTCCATCACATACATGCGCATGACCTGCGCCTCCGTGCCGCTGGTCGCGGTCTACAACTACGCGGCTTCCATGCAGCGGGCGCTCGGCGACTCGCGGACGCCTCTGTACTTCCTGATCGTCTCGAGTGTCCTCAACGTAGTTCTGGACATCCTCTTCGTCGGATTCTTCGGCCTCGGCGTCTTCGGCGCGGCGTTCGCAACGATGCTTGCGCAGCTGCTGGCGGGTCTCGGGTCGCTGGTCTACGCGGTGCGGACCAACGAATACTTCCGCGTCGACCGCGAGCACATGCGAGTTGACTGGGATATTATCAAGCGGGCCGTCAAGCTCGGCGTTCCGCTCGCGCTGCAATGGAGCATGATCGCCATCTCGACGACTGCGCTGCAGCGCGTGGTCAACACGTTCGGCGCGGTCGCGATCGCGGCCTACACGTCGACCAACCGCCTCGAGCAGCTGGTGCAGCAGCCGTACGGCTCGATGTCCATGGCGCTCTCCAACTACTCCGGCCAGAACTGGGGCGCGGGCAAGTCAGCGCGAATCCGCGAGGGCCTTCGAAAGGGTTTCGCAGCGGTGGGCGTCTTCTCCCTTTTGATGTTCGCGGTGATGCAGATCTTCGGAAACAACCTGATCGGCATGTTCGTAAAGGACGCGGAAGTCATCGCGATGGGCGGAAGGGCGCTGCGGATCACAAGCTTTTTCTACCTCTTCCTGGGGTTGATCTACGTCACGAGAGGAACCCTGAACGGCGTCGGGGATGCATTTTTCTCCTTCGTCAACGGCATTGTCGAGATGGCCGGCCGGATCTGCCTGCCCATCATTTTGCTGGGCTACACGGACATCGGCGTGTGGTGCATCTGGCTGACCGCGGGACTCACCTGGATGATCGCCGGAATCTCGTGTCTGATGCGCTACCGCTCGTGGCTTAAGAAGAAATCGGGGCTTACATAAGAACTTCAAAGGAACTGTCTGCCGGGAGGCGGGCGATTATTTTCCTTCGCGGAAAGCGCGAAACCGACAGGGACAAAATTAAGTAGAGAAAAGTACATGGAAACGGAAAAAGAAAGCGTTTCCTCGATTGCAAAAAACGCCTTTCTTTGCTATACTTCCTCTTAAGCACGATGCCTAGATGCGGCGTGCGGCGCCAGGCGCGAAAATCTAAGAAGGAGGGTTTATGAATATGGAAATGGTGTTTTATCGCTGTGAGCACTGCGGGCAGATCGTTGCCGTCGTCAAGAAGACGGGCGTGCCGATCGTGTGCTGCGGACAGCCGATGAAGGAGATTATTCCGGGTACGACCGACGCTTCCGTGGAGAAGCATGTGCCGGTGTACACGGTAGCTGACGGGATCGTCACGGTGACGGTAGGAAGCGTTGCGCATCCGATGTTGCCGGAGCATTATATCGAGTGGATCGCACTCAAGACCAAGTTCGGCAATCAGAGAAAGGCTTTGAAGCCGGGGGATGAGCCGAAGGCGTGCTTCGCTATCTGCGAGGGCGATGAGGTTGAGGCGGTGCTGGCATATTGCAACCTGCACAGCCTTTGGAAGGCCTGATTTTCTGGAAGAATTCCGCGCAGCGCGGAGATGCGTCAGTATAACAAAACTATATCAAGGGTAAGGAGAGAACATCAATGAAAACGTACAAGTGCACGATTTGCGGTGAGGTATTTACGGTTGCGGACGGCGAGGAGCCGGTATGCCCGCTCTGCGGAGCTACCGGTGACAGCCTTGAGCTGGTGAGCGAGGCGAAGGCTTCGAACCCGTATGCGGGAACGCAGACGGAGAAGAACCTTCAGGCTGCATTTGCCGGCGAGTCCCAGGCGAGAAACAAGTACACCTACTTTGCTTCGAAGGCGAAGAAGGAAGGCTTCGAGCAGATTGCGGCTCTGTTCCTGCAGACCGCGGACAATGAGAAAGAGCATGCGAAGATGTGGTTCAAGGAGCTTGCCGGCATCGGCAGCACCGCCGAGAACCTGGCGGCTGCGGCAGACGGCGAGAACTACGAGTGGACCGACATGTACGAGGGCTTTGCGAAGACGGCCGAGGCCGAGGGCTTCCCGGAGCTCGCTGCGAAGTTCCGCGGCGTAGCTGCGATCGAGAAGCGCCATGAGGAGCGCTATCGCGCACTGCTTCACAACGTTGAGGCACAGGAAGTGTTCGCGAAGAGCGAGGTCAAGGTTTGGGAGTGCCGCAACTGCGGTCACATCGTGGTCGGTACGAACGCTCCCGAGGTTTGCCCTGTGTGCGCACATCCGCAGAGCTACTTCGAGATTCACGCAGAGAACTATTGATCTGCCGGCTGAATACGATTTTCAAGGCGCTGTCCGTCATTTGGCGGGCGGCGCTTTTTTGCTTTCGGTTGAATCCGCGCACGACGTATAGTAAAATATTTTCAAAAAGTTTGTAACCGGATACAAAACCGATACATCCGCCTGTTACGATGGCATCAGAGGAGGGGAAAATGATGGCTTACAGAGTGTTGTTCGCAGAGGACGAACCGGGACTTCGCAGCATTACGGCAGCGTTTCTTCGGAAACGGGGGATTACGGTTGACGCGGTTTGCGATGGGGAAGAAGCGGAATGGGCGATTATGGGGAATCGCTATGACGCGGTTATTCTGGATATCATGATGCCGAAGAAAGACGGTCTTACGGTGTGCCGGTTCCTGCGCGAGCGATACGATGTTCCTGTCATTTTCCTGACGGCACTGGATCGTGAGGAGACGATCGTGGAGGGCTACGAGATCGGAGCGGACGAGTATATCACAAAGCCATTTTCCAACGAGATTCTCCTGGCGAAGATCAATGCGCTGATCAACCGCTACCGCGGGCTTGTCGTGCGAAACGGCATCACGCGGATCGGGGAGTTGAGCATTGAACCGGCCAGACGCCGTGTCCTCGTGAAGCAAACCGCGGTGACGCTCTCGCCGAAGGAGTACGATCTGTTGCTTCTGCTGGTGGAGCACCGGAATCAGATCCTCTCGCGCACGCAGATTCTGGATCTCGTGTGGGGAGCCGATTACGAGGGCTATGAGCGGACCGTGGACAACCATATCAAAAAGCTGCGCGCGGCACTGGGGGAAGTCGGCGAGCACATCGCGACCGCGATGAAGGCCGGCTATTACTGGAAGGAGTAACGGCGCAGCGGCAGGGAGGATTTATGAAAAAGCAGTATCGAAAAATGAAGCTGTGGCTGTGCCTTCTGGTCAGCGCAGTCTTTGTGGGGGTTATCCTCTATGTGGTGTTATCGGAGGTCAGTCGGGAGAACAAAAAGCTGTATCAGGAGATTGAGGCTGCAGACAGTACCAGAGCTCTCTACGCCGTTTTAAGCGGGGATATTGACGTGGATAAGCTGATCAATAGCGGAGAACTCGACCACGCGAGGATGCTCCTCGGTATGTCGTCGTTCTTCAACGCCATAAAGAGCGAAAAATACAACCTGACTTCGGGGCAAAGAGTCGATGCCGCGAGTTATCGCGTGTCGGTGGATGCGGATGGAAAGGTGAGTCATTTTCCGACGAATTTCCTTGAAATTTCGGAGGTGACGATACCCGTTTCCGTTGACGGGCAAGCGGATGTGAAGGTTGATGTGAAGGGTGCGGAAGGAAGTGACGATTCGTATCCGGAATTCCGGACATATCCGTACTGCTATTACGTGCCGATTCCGGACGATGTGATAAATCAGATCGGAACAGACACGCTTGACGGCAGACTTGATCTCAACGGGTACTATTTTATCGGTCGGATTACCGGTATTCGCGAAGGGAATATCGTGTTTGCGCAGACGCTTGAGCTGCCTGCGGCGAACGGAAGCGAGACCGTTCGTTACACGGTATCTTACGACTCGTCGATAGCACCGAAGGACGGCATCCCGTTTGTCTTTGACAGTCTCGGAAGCGACATCGATTACCTTCCGTACCTGTCGATGAGCGCCGCAGTCGGAACGCTGGACAACGGCGAGAAACAGGCAACCTGTATGCGATACGGAATGATTTCCGTGGTCAGACGCATGGGAGGGGAGACACAGGAGGATGCCAACCGTCAACGCGAAAAAGCAAGCCGGGAGAACGAGGAGAAGTCAGAGGAGGCGGTGGCGGCCCTGTTGAAGGAATACGACATCAATTCCCGCGAATGGGTGGAGAATAATCTTGCCACCTGCTGGGATCCGGGCCTCTTCACAACACGGTGGTACGGCACGTCGTCCATCGGCTATTACACCAGCGGATTGATTCCGAACTACTTCCTCTGCTACGAGACTCATCCGCTCAAGACGGCTCTGCAGCAGACAAAGACGTCTCTGATTGCACTGTGCATCATCTGGGTGGCTGTGATTGCTGTTGTTCTGCTTCTGGTAAAGCTGCTTCAGAAGAGACATGAGCAGTTCGAGAAAAGCCGCGTTACGCTCACCCGCGCCGCTGCTCATGAGCTGAAGACACCGCTCGCGGTTCTGAAGACCTATGCGGAGAACTGGAACGACCTCTCCGAGAGCGACCGCGAGGCCTGCGCGAAGGACATGCAGGCCAGCATCGACCATGTGAACGGTCTTGTCGGGAACATCCTGGAGCTCTCCCGCCTTGAGTCCGACGCGCTGAAGATGCATCCCGAGCCGATTGTGCTTCCGGAGCTGAACAACGCGGTGCTCTCGCAGCTCTCAGCAATCACCCAGGACAAATACATCACGGTAAATGAGCCCGAAAACGCCGCGGATGCCACCGTGACCGGTGATCTCAAGATGCTTCGCACGGTTCTTGCGAACCTTGTGACCAATGCTATTCATTACAGCAATCATAAGATTGCCATTGAAATCACAAAGAAGCCGGATGCGGTTCACTATCAGATCACGAACGACGGTGCGCCGATCCCCGCGGACAAGCTTCCGCACATCTGGGATGCGTTCTATCGCGCGAACGACTCGCGAACCAGGAATGGTAAGGATGCTGCCGGAAGCGGCCTCGGGCTCGCCATCACAAAGCAGATACTGGAACTCCACAAAGCAAAATACGGTTGCATAAGTGATGAGAGTGGTACGAGTTTCTTCTTTGATATATAAGAAACTCTGTTTCGAGTAAAATTTCTGCATATTGAGTCTTTTACTTGAATATTCTACAACAATAGAGTACAATGGACGTGTGTGTGGTTGATGGCAAAGCTATGCCCTCAAAACGCACACACGGAGCCATTGTATTTTTTTGGTTCCCAACCTACAACAAGTATCGGAAGATATGGAGGAATGAGTATGCGAGCTCGCAAAATTATTGCGTTGATACTGTCCTTAGTGATGGTATTTGCCATGAGCGCAGTGGCGCTGGCTGACGTGGAAATGGAAGACAGCGGCGAAGTAGGAGCGTTTGCCCCGGATGGTTCGCCGGAGTCGCAGGAAAAGACGCTGGTTCTTCTTAAGGAGATCACGGCGTACAATGCATCCGAAACTACGGTTGCAGCCCCGAACATCACCTATACGTACACGATTGCCCCCGCAGAGGTAGCGGATACGGCGACTGTGACGGATTCAACCGGCCTTTACGCTTCTGTAAATCCCGGCGTTGACGGTGCGGAGATTGCCGAAGATGGTGTCATTGCATGGACCGACGAGGAGACCCTGGATGCAGCATTAGACGGTGCAGCAAATTACAAGAATATTGTAATCAGCTTTGAGGACGTTGATTTCGGAGGAGCCGGCATTTATCGGTATGAGATCAGTGAAACCGCTGATGACTATGCTGATGCAGGTGTTACAGAGACGGACGATGAGATTAGTGCGCATGTTCGTTTTGTCGATGTCTATGTTCGTTATGCTGAGGAACCGGATGCGAATGATCCCGCGAGCAAGTGGGATATTTACGGATATACCTGCTTCTGTGTGAACTCGGATGATATCAACGAAGACAACAAGAATACGACGGATGTTATCAAGACGACCGGTTTTGTTGCCCGTACTGCCGAGAGAAGAGATACGGTATCCATTTCTGCAGACAGCTACTATACGTTCAATGTTATTATCTCCAAGACGGTTACCGGTGATTCCTACAGCGAGAAGAATTCTGAGTTCCCGTTCACGGTATTTTTGGACAATACGAATGGTCCCCAGGGTGCTTATCGCGTGATTGCGAAGGTCCTGTCGGGAGACGTAACGAGAGAATGGGTTACTCCGGTCAGCGGTGATCAGGGCGGCATCGTATACCTTAAGAACGGCGCTTCAATCAAGTACATCGGTATTCCGTGCGGTGTTGACGTAGATGTTTACGAGACCAACATGGATAAGGGTGTCATTTACGAGGCAACGACGGCCTCTGTTGCTACTTATGAGGATGAAACTTATGCCAATGTTGATTCCCATCTGACCTCTACGGATGAAGATCCGGAGGTGGAACAGCAGGAAATGATGAACAAGCCGTCATATCAGTCCAGACAGATCACGATTAATACAGATTTGAACACGGCAGTTGGTAAAGATTTGACGATCGATGTCACCAACAAGGTTCTGACGATTTCCCCTACCGGATTGATCATTCGCTATGCTCCTTACGCATTGGTATTGTTCGGCGGTCTGCTCTTGCTGTTCTTCGGCTTGAAGCTTGTTCGTCGCAACAAGGATGAGGAGAAGGCTTGATTGCCTGATTCGGACTTTACGGCCCTGAACGGTTAGTCGGGTCGATTGAGGACCCGGCGGCTGTTGTGAAATTGACAGCTGTCGGGTTCTTTTACCTAAAAATGCTGTGGAGCGTGCTATGACGGAGGAAAATAAGCTGGTAAACCGGTCAAAAGAGGTCGATGAGGAGTCCCTTCGCGAGATTCTTGAGGCCGAGCCGGATGTGGAAGACGATGATTGGGCAGAGGTCCCCGACCCGGAAGATGAGGCGGAGGACGAGGAGGATTTGCCTGAGGCTGTCGAGGAAGATCCGGACAAACTGGAGAAGGAACTCTCCAAGGCCGAGAAGGGCATGAAGAACGGTCAGTGGTTTCTAATCTACCTGATCGGGTTCCTCGTGGTAGCATGGATCCTGTTTTTTAAGATTATCGGTGTTACACATATGCCGACGGAAGATATGGAGCCCCGCATTGACGGCGGCGACCTGCTGATTTTCTATCGGCTGGATAAGGACGCGGCGTTCCAGGACGTCATCATCTTCGAGAAAGATATTGACGGAAGCGGAAAGAAGCAACTGCTTGTCGGTCGCGTTATGGCGGCCCCCGGTGATACGGTTGATATCAATGACAATCATCGGCTGGTCGTGAACGGAAATGTCATTGTTGAGGAATCGATATTCTACATGGAAACGAGTAAACGCGGAGATCGCGTGACGTACCCGTTGACGATGGGAGAAGGTCAATACTTCGTTTTGGTGGACAGACGCGATACCGGAGTGGACAGCAGATACTTCGGGCCGGTCTCCAAGGACGAGGTGCTCGGAACGGTAATTACATTGTTCCGGCGCAATAAGCTTTGACCGTTTGAAGAAGTACTAAATAAGCGTATGCAACAGACCGTTTGTTCGCGTAGAAAGAGGCACGGCTTTGCGGCCGTGGAAGGAGAATCAAATGCACTTTCTGAAGATAAAAGGATTGCTTAATGCGCTGAGCCTTGTGGGCGTACGTATCATCGTGGCATCCTCGGTATTCCTGGGGACGGCGCTGGTTACGTTCGGCGGCTACTCGATTTATGAGCAGATGTACACACAAAACAGAGCTTTTGAATCCGGCATTCAGGCGTTTGACAGCACGGAACAGATTGAGGAGGCACAGAAATCCCTCGTGGAAGAGAGAGAGGATTATCGTGCCTGGCTTCGCGTCGAGGGAACAGCAATTGATTACCCCGTGATGCAGGGCGTGAACGATCTGTACTATGCAAAACATGACGTTGATAAGAATATCAGCATTTCCGGCGCGATTTACATGTCGACGGAAAATGCAGCTGATTTCAGTGATAATTACATTGTGATCTACGGTCACCACATGGACAACGGTGCCATGTTTGGTGACATCGACCGGTATCTGGAATCCGGCTTCCTGGAAAGCCATCAGGAAGGCGTGATTGTGACGCCCGACGGAACGTACGATGTGCGTTTCTTCGCGCTGCTCCGCACGGTGGCGTACGAGGATACCGTCTACAATGTCGGCAAAAGAAATCTTGAGAGTTTAATCGCATATGTTACCGAGAATGCGGTTGTGAAGACGACGGTGAAAGCATCGGATGTGACGAAAGTGGTAGCACTTTCGACCTGTACCGATGTCAGTACCAACGGTCGTCTCGTTTTGTTTGGAGAGATGACGCTTCGGGAAGAGCCCGACGAGCCGACACCGTCGGTGGAGCCGAGCATCACTGCCTTGGTTGAGCCTTCACCGTCGCCGGTGATTTCGGGCAAGCCGAACGGCGGCCCTGATGCTCCGCAGACGAGCGAGCATTCCACGTGGCTCGGCAGATTCTTCAACCGCTTCATGCCGGGCGGAAGCTCTTATGGATTTAACGCGTGGGCACTTGTCAATCTGGTATGCCTGCTCGTGACGTTGTATATCGTGGTTCCGGTGAACCGCCTCAAGGGTAAATTCGGCCGCATCGACAAGATGCGCAGAGTAAATGCTGCGAAGGCGGCTCTGTGGAATGCAGAAGGCCTTACGCCCGCACAGCTTGCGGAGCGCGAGGAGATCATGGCGGTTGCCCGCAGACTTCACGGCAGAAAGGCCGGAGAGGTTACGAAGGCAGAATTTGCCAAGGCGGTTGAGAAGCGCTACTATCATGTCGATCGTTTCGCATACCGGTTCACAATCGGTATGGCGGTGGAGATCGCTGTGGCAGCGGTTGCATTTATCGCGTTTATAAACACTCAGAACATGCGTCTGCCGATGATTTTGATCGATAAGTGGACGCCGCTTATGTTGCTGTTTATGATCACGTGCTGGGTTGCGGATCTCGCGCTGACCCGGTACCGCGAGAACAGTGCGGTACAGTCTGAAAATGCCGCCGAGAAATCGGAGGTGCGCCGATGAAAAAACGTATTTTGGCATTGTTTATAATGGTTTGTCTGATCCTGACCAACGTTGGACAGGACCGGATTGCTGTGGCGAAGACGGAGTCCGGCCTTCGTGCGGTTGTGATGCCGCAGGAGGAGGTGACGACCGAGCCCGAGGTGACGACCGAGCCCGAGCAGAAGACCGAAACGCCCGGTGAGACGGAAGCGGAGACGCCTTCCGAGGACCGCGGCGCGAAGGCTGCGGACGGTACGGAGCTTCAGCTGAGCGAGCAGAAGATTACGGCGGAGTGCCCTCAGGGTACCGCTTATGAAGGCGATACGATCGTACTCTCCGGTATGCTTCCCGAGGGAGCGGTTGCGGAAGCAATCCCGACCGAGGTGGAAGTTGACGGCCAGCAGGCACTGGTTGCGTACGACATCTCTGTTTACGCAAGCGAGGAGCAGAGAGCACAGGATATCAAGTGGCAGCCCGAGGACTCGAAGATTGAAGTAGAGATCTCCAGTCCCGCGCTTGAAGAGACTTCCGCGGAAGTCGAGGTTTGGAGCAAGAACGGCGAGGACGCGGATCCCGAGAAGATCGCACCGGCAGCGCCGGCAGGCGACTCGGTTGTGTACGAGACGGACACGCTTGCGGTCAACGCTGTTGTTGAGACCGTGCTGAAGAAGACGATTACGGTTTCCGACGGTTCCACGTACGATGTTCAGGTAACGTACAAGAGCAACTCCGGCGTTCCCATGAACGACACCGAGCTTGTGGTTACCGAGCTTCTTCCCGGCGATGCGGGCTACGATGATTACGTTGCTCAGAGCGCGACGAAGCTGGGTGTTGACGCAGAGAACATCGCGTACTCGAGAGTATTTGACATCAAGATTGTTGATAAGAATGACAACAGCCGCGTCTATGAGCCGAGCGGCGATGTGGATGTCCGCATCACGCTGGCCGGCAGCGGTCTGGATGATTATGCCAAGGTTGAGGTCGTTCACTTCGTTGAAGACGAGGAGACCGCCAAGATTTCGGCATACGATATGGACGCCGTTGTCGACGGTGAGACCGTGCAGTTTACGACCGACAGCTTCTCGGTTTACACGGTTATCGCGCATGAGGACGGCGAGGTTGTGACGCCTCGCGTGGAGTTCCACTTCATCGCTCCGACGACGATCGCTCCGACCACGGAAAATGGAGTCGCTTACTATACGGCGGATTCCTTCTGGTTCGAGAACAAGGCCGGAAAGCAGCAGCGCAGCCTGATCGTTCGCGACGGCGATACGCTCGAGATGATCGAGGCTCCGCACAATCTTGAGGATGCATTTTTCTACGGCTGGTACACGGTCGATTATGATTCCACCGGCAACGACGGCGGTATCCGCTACAGCTGGCCGGATGATACGTCGCGCGTGGAGCTCGGCGATGCTGTGGAGATCAGCGCAGAGAAGGACGGTGACGGCAAGGTAACTTCCGTGACATGGACGTTTGACGGTGTTTCGCATACCGTTTCGTCCGATTACATCGACAAGGAAGGCTGTGCGCACGTTTACCTTGCACCGATTTACGAGAACTACTATTTTGTGAACTTCCATCTCGGAGCACGCGGAGAGACGACGGCGACGAACATTCTGGCCCGCAAGCTTGCGGTAATCGGCAACAGCCACCAGACATCGGTTCGCATCGGTGACATTCAGGCGCCCAGTATGGACCCTGTTCACCTGATCTTTGTCGGCTGGGAATACAATGTCAACGCGAACAACGGCGGAGAAGAGGATTGGCAGCTGATCAGCACGATCGATATCGACGGCGAGGAGATCATCAATCCTGCCGGCGGAGACGGTACGTACATGACCGTCGGCCAGTACGACGTGGATCTCTATCCGAAGTTCGTTGAGGCACGCTGGATTCACTTCAGCCTCGGCGCATCCGGCAATGGTGCGTTGTATATCGGTTCCGAGTTTATGTACACCAGCGACATCAACGAGTATCCGCAGAACACCCTTCCGGTTGCCAAGAGAAACGGTTACATCTTCGATGGCTGGTATCTTTCGGAAGATGACGATCACAACGGTACCGGCATCATGGTTGCCGGCGCGGACGGCAAGATCGTTCACGGCGTAAACGGTGCGGAGTACTCCGAAGACCGCGAATACCTGGACGCAAGCGAGCAGCCCCAGACCGGTCTTGCTTTCAAGATCACGGTTGACGGTAATCTGTACGTCTACACGCCTCTCGACAGCCTGAACCTTTACGCAAAGTGGGTTGAGGACGTTGAGGATGTAACCTACAAGGTTGTTATCTGGAAGCAGAGGGTTACGGACAATCCGAACGCTTCCGATTCGGAAAAGACATACGATTACTACACTCATTTTGAGCGTGACTTTATGTATTCCGGAAACGGTAACTATACCGTCGGAACCACGCAGGCGGACCGCAACTATGCTTCGACCAATCCGAACGGTGCCTTCACCGGTTTCCATCTCGGTCGTTACGATGCGGACACGGAAATCGATCCGCAGGGCAGTACTGTATTAAATGTGTACTATGACCGCGATTTAATCACGCTTCAGTTCTTTGAGAGGACTACTAACGGCTATGCTGTTGCAACCAACAACAACGGAACGCAATATGCGTTTGTTAACGGTGAGTGGGTAGCGCTTCATTACGAGAACGGCGAATGGTTTATTCCTGTCTATGCGGAAAGCTACATTCAGGATGCCGCCGGCAAATACGGTCTGGTTAACGGCGAATATGTGGAACTTATCCAGAACTTTGTTTACACATCGACCTTGACGGCGGGAAAGAACTATTTGATTGTTTCGTCCGACAGTATCGGAAACGCCTACGCTCTCGGTCGCAGTAATACTACCGTAAGCCCGGATGCGGTTACGATTCGTTCGGGAGCGCCGAATTATATCGAGGCCTCCGATGTTGCTGATACATCCGTTTGGGCGGTTTCAAACGGTTACAGATTCAGAAACGGAAACTACTATCTCCGCAGAAGAAGCTCGAACAATGCGCTGCAGATTTCCAATACCGAATCAAATCTGGATTGGTCCTGGAACGGCGTATACAACAGATTGTCGAACGGGAACTATTATCTTCAATACAACAATAATACGTTTAGTTTGAATAATGCGACCCGCAACGTGTACCTGTATCAGGAAACCCTTTGCTATGACAATAACGGAACGATGACGGAGTATACCGGGAATCGATACAGCAAGGGACTTGCGCAGACCGGTGACTATTTGCCGTATTCCGGCCCTCGTTACGTCGTGAGTTCGGGCAATACGAACTGGCGCATAACACAGGCATTTTCCGGCTTGTACGGACAGATGCTGCAGACGGCAGGATACTCCTGGCCGACGGGCAACTCGTGGTATGATAGTTACAGCGGCACTTCGACTGCAGGAACTCGAGTAACATTTATTGATACGTTCAAGGAATCGGAAAACTATTACGCTGGTGAAACTACGACCGGAAGCTATAGCTATAATCACTATAAGCAGAACGTTGACGGAAGCTGGCCGGAGATCAATGATTGGACAAACCAGACTCTGACGAGCGGTGGCGGTACCTGGTATTTCTCGGAAAAGTATGATGGGTTTACCGTCCGGTACTATTATATTGCACCGAATGCGACGTCTGCGGCGAATAACTGGGATACCAGCAGCTGGGCGCAGACGCAATCCGGAGGCAATGTTTCCGTTGGCACCAACAACTTGTATATTCGTTATGTCAGAGGACAGTTCCAACTTGCATTCTCTGCAAATTATCCGCATACCTTCGCGGGAGACGAGCCGGAGGCAACAGTAGTTAACGGCATCTATTACGAAGCGCCGCTTGCCGAATATGCCGGTATGATTGCGCCCGCGGCACCCAGCAGTGACTACTATTTCATGGGATGGTACGAGGATGCCAGCTGTACCAAGGAGTTTGACTTCAATACGGCAACTATGCCTGCGGCCAATAAGATGGTCTATGCGAAGTGGGGCCTGGTTGAGTATACAATCAAGGTCGACCCGAACGGCGGTGTGATCGATCACATCAACTACGGCGATGCATTGGCAAGCAATCTCGGTGCAACAGGCCTGGAAAATGTAGGCACGAACGCATATGACGGTTCGAAGGCAACGTACTTCGATAATATTGCGACACAGACGATTGCGCAGTATGCGAATGTTGTTCGTCCTTACGTAGAGATCAGTGACGCGGAAGCTGCTCAGATGGCTCCGAACGAAGTATATCGCTATGTGTACACACAGTTCACAGCACTTGAGGGCGGTACGCAGGGCGGCAAGCTTGGTGCAGATGCGCGTAACGCGGTCTACATCCTGGATACGGATGAGTCGCTGGAAGCATTTTACAACTATTATGTAGCGCAGGTGGCAAAGCGTAATGCTGACAAGAACGACACGATGGTGGCGTTGCCTCGCGCGCAGTGGGAGAGTGTGTATGTTTCGACGGCGAAGTATCGCAAGCTGCTTGCCGGCGAAAAATACGTGTTCCTTGCATGGTATGAGATCGATGACGAAGGCAACCGTGCCGCGATGCCGTTCGACTTTACGCAGCCTGCAGACCATGATACGACTCTGAGAGCATATTGGCGTCTGGACGGCGGCTACAGCCTGCAGTATACGACCGAGTATTATGCAAGCAACGGTGACTATGTCAACGGTAGCCTTGAATCCTGGATTGATCCCGAGGACGGTTCGGAGGCATACACCGACGGAGCTACGACGCAGGCGATGCAGGAGCCGACACCGATTCGTGTGAACGGTGTTGATTCCGATGAGTATCAGTTCCGCGGCTGGCAGATCGTAAAGGTCGAGACGGTTGCCGGACGGCCCCGTTATACACCTCTCGAGCCCGGCGTATATTACACCGCAGGTCATGCGCTTACGGTGCAGGCGAAGTATTCGGATGCGAACATGATCATCCACATGCAGGCGGTTTACGAGAAGCGCGAAGAAGCATTCCGCCGTCCGGATGTTGTAAGTCTGACGCTGGACGCCAGCGAGGACGCGATGCATGAGGGACAGGGTTATCTGGTTACCTCGGATAGCAGTGATCTTCCGAGCTGGGACTACCCGCTTGTTCACTATGTGATTGCGGAAGACAGAAAGATTGTTAATGGTGTGGAGCAGCCGTACCAGATTCTGTTCGGGGATACGCAGTCGAACGCTGCTGTACATTTGTACAAATACGCGACGACGCTTACGGAGAGTGAGCAGAACGGTACCGCTTTGAATCCCGCGGGAACGAATTTCTTCCGTCATCCTGCAGGTTTCCGCCTGATCGGTTTTGATATTGACAGTCCGGATACTGATTTTACGCCCGATGTTGCTGCCGACGATGTAGTGGCGGTCAGCCCGGGAACAAGCCATGTGCTTTATGCGGTTTGGGAGCCGATGGTATATCTGGATATTGTCAACAACACGGAGCAGACGCTGACGGTGAAGATTACGTCCGAGGATGCCAGTGCATTGTACGTAGTCAACCAGGCCAACGGGTCGTTCTCCCGCGAGCCGGTGGATCCCAATAATATCACGCTTGAGCCGGGCACGACCAGACTTGTTGTTCCTTACGGCGCAGGCAAGACGTTTACTCTCAGCGGCACCAACACGCTTGGCACCGGCTGGGTTATGGAAGTTACAAGCACATATGCGGGCCGCAGCGGTGAGGAAGATCCGGAAGCGGTAACGGGAATTAAGAACAATACCGCATATTCCATTTCGGATCAGTTCTACGAAGACGCCGAGGGCCGTGCGGTTACGGTTACCTTGTCCGCAAAGAAGAGCCCGAGAACGTTGATTCTTCATGATAACGATCCGGTGGACTCCACGTGGGAAGAAACTTTTGATGTTAACGATGAGACGTACCAATTAAGAGCAGTACGAGTACGAGTCGGACGTGAGTTCAAAGGCTGGGATGAGGACCCGAATGCGACAACGGCAACGTATCCTGTCAGCAACGGCAATGTGATGAACCAGACATTGGTACTGGCGGATTTCTTCCGGGATAGCCATGGCGATCCGGTGAACGAAAAGAATCTCTATGCAGTCTGGGGATCTAGTGATGTTGAAGGAGTAGTTAAGGTTTACAAGGAAGTCATTCTTCCCGGTGACCAGAGCAGAGAGTTTACGTTTACGGTTCGCGTGCAAGGCCAATATCGCAGATATAGTTGGGGATCAGCCACAACTATAGATGAAAGTGGCTCGTTTGATCTTTCTCATGGTCAATACTTAGTGATTACCATGGATCATCGATACGGAGGATCTGGCACACGAGCTGCGATGCGGGTCGCGGTTCGGAAATATGATGCCGACGGAACACCGGTTAGAATCAGCAGTAATGCTAGTAATCCTTATGTTGTTTATATTGGCTGGGAAAACGGACAGAATGGTAGTTATAACCTCGTTAACCTTACCAGTGTGACCGTTACCGAAGCAACGGATGAACAATATGAGACGCAGACTGAGATTGTTGGTCTTGCGGCGAATAATTCTCCAATTATTCCTGCGGGAATAACGGAGAATAACAGTGCAATTCAATGGGCAACTGTCGGTGTCGGCGGCACCGTAGTCTTCACAAACTCCCGCAAGACGGCGGATGTGACGATTACCAAGACGCTGCTTCCGGAGACGCTGAATGCAGAGAATTTCCCGTTCAGCGTTGAGTTCGTCAACGGAACGGACAGCACACATTATGAAGGATTTGAGCTTGAGGAGACGAGCAGAATTGTAGTCAGCGGCTCCGAAGGCTGGAAGATCGAAGGTATTCCGGTAGGTGCGAAGCTTCGCATCACCGAAACCGTTGACGAGACGCTTTACAAGGCGACGGCGACGGCAGCGAAGACCGACGACGGATCGAGCGTGGCGGATGAGAATACGACCGACGGCAACATCTTCGAGTTTGTTCTGGAAGATGACACGGAAGTATCCTTTGTCAACACCATGAAGACGCAGAAGGTTCGCCTTGTCGTTGTAGACGACGAGGGTACGCCGCTGGATAGCGCGAACTTCACGTTCCCGGGTGTATTTGCCGGAACGAAGTTCTCTGCAGCGGGAACCGGACTTGTATTTGAGGACGACGAGGTGTTCGTCGGAACCTACACACTGACGGAAACTTCGATGCCGGATCATGCAGGCGTTCGCTACACCAAGCTGCAGAACCCTGTGAACGTCACCATCGGCGACGACGGCGTGAGCGTTCCTGCAGGGACGGAAAATGTAAGAGTAAGTGATACTCCGGATGAAAACGGGTATTACACCATCACAGTTATCAACCCGAGATTGGTTCGTGTGATCGTGAAGAAGACGGTTGTGAACGACTACAACTCCAACAGTTTCCTGTTCACAGTGCTGCTTACGGACGGCGAAGGCAATCCGATTACGACATCGAACGTACACGGAACGGAAGGTACCGATGCGGAGGGCAAGCTTACCTTTACGCTGGCAAGCAATCAAACCACTGATCTTTACGTTCCGAAGAACTCGACGCTGGCGATCGAGGAGACGCTTGACGAGTGGTATGAAACGGTGTACCAGATCGGCTCCGATGCGAACAACCTCGGTTCGGAGCAGAGCGGTTTGAACGTTACGTTTACAGCGCTTGAAGATGATCAGTACGTTGTGTTCACCAACACCAGAAAGATGGTGGAAGTGACGGTGACGAAGACGGTGGTCGGCAAGGGCGGCACGTTCGAGTTCACGGCTACGGTCAAGAACGATACCAATGTCATGACCGCATATTCGGAAAATGACTTTGCAGAAGGCGTTATGACCTTTACGATCACGGTAGCCGATAACGGTGCTGCAAGTCAGATCCTGACGATCCCGTGCGGTGCGAAGCTTGTGATCGAGGAAGCGGTTCAGGACGGCTACTCGGTCAAGACGATCTCCGAGGAATATACCGATAACGACGGTGACGAGACGAACGGTGCGTTTGAGATCGAAACCGTACTGACTGACGGTACCGTGACGTTCACGAACACGGAGGATACGTGTGTCGCTCCTACAAGCTACAACGCATCCAGCACGCCTTACATCTGGATGTTCGTCCTCGGCGGTCTGATGATTCTCATCATTGCGATGGGTCTTCGCCGCAAGGAGGAAGAGGAAGCCTGACCGCATGTCGCCAGCTGACATGTCGGAAAGCGTTAAAAAGCAATTTTGATACCTAATTTGATATCAAAGTGTATGGCATAATACATCGCCCCTCGGTTGAAAGTTTTGCCGCTTGACGCTATAATAATTGTATATCTTCGGGCCGGAGTCTCTCCCAAACGGGGGACTCCGGCCCGCTGTTTAGGAGGTATTCTAGAATATGCTTAAAGTAGTAAAGACGGAAAATGGTCTTGTGCGTGGCCTGCCCGGCAACAATACGCGCGTGAGTGTGTTCAAGGGCATCCCGTTCGCGGCTCCGCCGGTCGGGAAGAATCGTTGGCGTGCGCCGCAGCCCGCGGCAAATTGGGAAGGAATTCGGGATTGCTATTCGTTCGGACCGATCTCGATGCAGGATATTCCGGGTCTCGGAACGGACATCTACTGCCGCGAGTGGCATGTGGATCCGGAGATTCCGATGGATGAGGATTGTCTGTACTTAAACGTGTGGACGAACGCGAAGGACGACACCGAGAAGCTTCCGGTGTACGTATGGTTCTTCGGCGGCGGTTTTCAGTGGGGTTATCCGCCGGAGATGGAATTTAACGGGGAAAATATCGCCAAGCGCGGCGTGGTGTTCGTCAGTGTGAACTACCGCCTCGGCGCGTTCGGTTTTATCTCGCATCCGGAGATTACGAAGGAGTCGCCCGAGGCGCCGACCAACTTCGGTAACCTCGACCAGCAGGCGGGAATCAAGTGGGTTATCCGCAACATCGCGGCGTTCGGCGGCGATCCGCAGAACATCACGATCGGCGGCCAGTCGGCCGGCGGCGGCAGCGTCATGAACCAGCTGACGAGCCCGCAGAGCATCGGCCTGTTCCAGAAGGCGATCGTGCACAGCGGCATGATCCGCAGCCCTTACATGCTCGACGGCTTCATCACCCCGAGACCGATTGAGGCAAATGAGCCCAACGGCGAAGCATTTTTCGAATTCCTCGGCGTGAAGACGCTCGAGGAGGCGAGAGCTCTGGATGCTGCGTACATCCGCGATAAGTACGGCGAGTTCGCGCAGACGCACCCGCGCTTTGCGCCGACCATCGACCACAAATTCATGGTCGAGGATCCGTACATTCTCTTCCTCAAGGGCGAGCACGCGAACGTTCCGATGATCGCCGGCAACACCGGCGACGAGTTCAAGGCGTGCATCTTCGCGGACGATGAGGAGGACTTCATCAAGAAGGCGAAGGACGCGCTCGGCGACAAGTTCGACAAATTCATGACCTTCGACGAGGCGAAGACGCGCAACGGAAAGATGTGGGCGTCGACCGACGGGCTGGAGTGCGCCGTGAAGGCTGCATTTGCCCACAATGAGGCGCCGAGCTACTACTACAACTTCAATCCGGACATCCCGGGCTGGGACAACCCCGGCACGTTCCACTCGGTTGACCTGTGGTTCTTCTTTGAGACGCTGGCAGCCTGCTGGAGACCGTTCAAGGGATACCATTACGACCTGGCACGCCAGATGTGCAACTACTTAACGAACTTCGTGAAGACCGGCGACCCGAACGGCAAGGATGCCGACGGCACGGACATGCCGGCGTGGAAGCCGTACGGAACGGGCTCGCACTACGGCATGAACTTCCTCTCGGAAGGCTGCGTGCCGAGCTATGAGAACACGCCGTTCAACGACTTCATGATCGGTGTTCTCACCGACCAGACGATTCCGGAGCGCAAGCAGGCGTACAACCCGTACCTGCCGAACTGGGAGTACATCCCGGACGGCGAGCCGTACGTGTTCGGCGACCGCGTCTATGTGTACGGTTCGCACGACCAGTTCAACGGCTATGTGTTCTGCCAGGGCGACTATGTGTGCTGGTCCGCGCCGATCAACAACCTCGGCGACTGGAGATACGAGGGCGTCACGTACAAGAAGACGCAGGATCCGGTCAACTCGCGCGGCAACATGGTTCTGTACGCGCCCGATGTGACCGTGGGTCCCGACGGGCGGTACTATCTGTACTACGTGCTTGACAAGGTCGGCATCGTCTCTGTCGCGGTATGCGACACGCCGGCCGGCAAATATGAATTTTACGGCTATGTCCACTATGCGGACGGCACGAGACTAGGCGAGCGCGAGGGCGACGAGCCGCAGTTCGATCCGGGCGTGCTGACCGAGGGTGACACGACGTACCTCTTCACGGGCTTCTGCGGCAGAGGCGACAAGAGCCGCCACGGCTCGCAGCTGACGGTTCTCGGACCGGACATGCTCACGATCGTGAAGGATCCGCGCATCGTCGTTCCGGGCTCCTGCTACAGCGAGGGAACGGGCTTTGAGGGACATGCATTTTTCGAGGCTTCCTCGATTCGCAAATTCGACGGCCGATACTACTTCATCTACTCTTCCGAGGTGATGCACGAGCTGTGCTACGCGACCTCGGACAGCCCTGAGGGGCCGTTTACGTACGGCGGTGTGATCGTCTCCAACAGCGACTTCCACATCGATTCGTACAAGGATGCGGAGACGCCTGCGGCGTACGGTGCAAACAACCACGGCAGCCTGATCGAGATTGCCGGCAAGCGCTACATCTTCTACCATCGCCAGACCAACGCGACCTGGTATTCGCGCCAGGGCTGCGCGGAGGAAGTGAAGTTTGCGGCGGACGGCTCGATCAAGCAGGTCGAGATCACGTCGTGCGGCCTAAACGGCGGTCCGCTGCGTGACACCGAGGAGATTCCGGCGCACATCGCCTGCAACCTCTTTGACAACGAGATCACGCAGCCGATGCACTGGCTTGTCGGAATCGGCAACCAGCCGCGCATCACGCAGGACGGCCGTGACGGCGACGAGAACCCTTCGTATGTTGCCAACATTCACGAGGGCACGACGATCGGCTTCAAATACATCAATTTCAAGGGCGTGAAGGAGATCGAACTGACGGTTCGCGGGTACATCCACGACAGCTTCGAGGTTCGCACCGAGCTCGGCGGTCCGGTCATCGGCACCGTCAAGGTGGACTCCTCCGACGTCTGGGAGAAGTACCGTGCAGCCTGCCCGATTCCGGACGGCGTTTCGGCGCTGTATCTCACGAAGGTGGGTGGCGGAAACGGACATCTGTTGTCGGTTCGCTTCATCCACTGATACTACTGATCTTTCGGAAAATGAGCCTCTCCCGCGATGCTGCGGGGGAGGCTTTTTACATGCACGGCGGCGTAAATCATATTGACACACGCGGGGCGCTGTGGTACAATTGTTTCCATCGGGGGAACCGAAATCTTTCATCGGGGGGAAAGCGTATGATTTGTCTCGTATGCGGTCGTGACAATCCGAATTATGCCGTTGTCTGCGAGCAGTGCGGGAATTTTCTGCCGAGGGAGGAGCCCGGCAAGAAGGTCAGGGGACTGCTCGATCCGATTGCGAAGGGCAAGATCCGCTGCTCCTATTGCTGGAGCGATAATGAAGCGACGGACACCGCGTGCAGAATGTGCGGAATGCCGCTCGGATTTGTCCCGTATTCGGACAGCGGGGCCGGCGCGCCGGGGCTTTCGGACAAGCCGATCGAGGGCATGCCGACGGAGGATGAATTTTTCGGCGAAGCCGGCGAGGATGACCTCTACGGGAACCTCGGTCTGAACGATCCCGAGTTCTGGGAGCAGGCCAACAAGGAGCTGACCGAGGAACCGGAGACATTCGAGACGCCGGTAGTGAACGTCGTGCCGGAAAATGTCACGCCGGTGGCAAATCCTGTTCCGGAGGGCATGGTTCGCTGCCGCTCCTGCAGCAAGGATAACGACCGGAACGCCACGCACTGCGAATTCTGCGGCAAGAAGCTTCCGGTTTCGAGGAAGACCCGCAGAGTCGACGATGCCGATTACGACATCTTCAAGACGCTCCGGGAGTCCGTCATCTACTGTGTTTATTGCGGACAGGAACAGGAGTGGTCATCGATCACCTGCCCGTCCTGCGGATACAATCCCCGTGTGGGAAGACAGGCCGGGGACGAATACCACGCCCCGCAGAAGGATGCTCCGATGCCGCGGCTGTCCTACTACGGCAGGTCAAAACTTCTGGATCTCGCGGAAGAGCGGATCGCCAAGGAGGAAGAGCAGCGCAAGATCGAGGATTCAAAGCTTCGCGGTAGTAAAATCCTGCCGCCGGGAGCTCGCAAATGCCGTTCCTGTTGGCTCATTAACCGGGCCGGAACAGCGGTTTGCGTCGGCTGCGGTGCCCCTCTCGGATCCGAGTCCCAGCAGGCCCGGGACGATGTGCTGCGTCGTAAGGCCGCGGCTGTCATGCAGCAGAAGGAATGCACCTGCGGCTACGCGAATGATCCTTCGGTCGCAATCTGCGCCAGATGCGGCGGTACCGTGAAACGCAAATGCCCGCATTGCGGGTATTCGAACCTTCCAAAGGTGACAATTTGCGCCAACTGCCACGCAAGACTGGCGATGCCGAAAAAACCAAAGCTGTAAAATACGCTCCGCTGCCAACGAAAAGAAGAGGTTGACAGCGGAGTGTTTCTGTGATAGTATCGCGGGTAGCGAAATCTAAAATCAATTCTTAGGAGGTAATTGAGTTATGTTCGGCATGAGTACAGTGAACAAACAGAATAAAGTATCATTACCTCGGGAATTGGAATTCTAACAAAACACGTCTGTCCAACTCAAAAAGTTCCAATCACACCCGTGGCGTTTGTCACGGTATTTTTGTGCCCAAAAGTAAGGTAATAGAATAAAAAAGAACCCCGTAGTAAGCAAAAATGCGACTACATTGATTTTTTGCTCAAAGTCGCATTTTTGCGAATGTAGAGGGGTTCTTTGGGGAAAACTAAGCCCTTCCTGCATACTTCAGGAACCTGGCGTCAGTTCCCATCATTTTCCGCATTACCTTACAACCTCGCTGTTCGTTCCTTAATCAACAAAGCAACAGACATGAAAGGTTAAAAGGGTGACAATGTGATTCGGTTAAAACGATACCTGTTAAAAATGGACAATGCAACTGTGAACTACCGGGAAATGTACGAGGCGGAGGTCATGATTCCTGCCGGCACGCCGGGCAATCCGACCGGGCTGCCGCAATTTGTCAGCGAGCCGACGTTCTGGTACGGAGAGTGCTCATTTACCGTGGAGCTCACAAACAAAATGTCGCTGGACAGACCGACAATCCTGTGTCAGATCCCCGCGGAAAACTTGGGAATCGACACGTACGAAACGACGGTGGCGGACTATTGCTACCGGGAGTTCCTGCCATACCTCGAGGAGATGAACGAAGAGCTTTACAACCGGCACAAGACGCCGGAACAGACGGGCTATTATTTCATGGTCCGGCCGGGCGGGGAAGTGCTGGAGCGGAACACGGCGTATTTTGCGATGAGGCCGCGGAAGGACTACGACAACGGAGGCGGAAACATCATCGTGCATCGGCGGCCGGAGGAGGTCGGCGAGCCGCAGATGTGCCTCAGCATGCGGTACCAGGTTCAGCTGCCGGCGAAGAGACTCAAGAAGGCGATTCAGATGCTGACGGCCGACATGCCGATGGCAGTGGCGCTGTTTGAGGAGCGCTTCAATCGCTCGCGGGTGCGCGATGTGATCGAGCTTGCGAACAAGCAGCGGGAGCTGCGGGCATGGCTTCGGACGAGTGAGTATTGTGCGTTCCTCGCGAACGGCAGTATCCTGCCCAGAGAGGCGAAGACCGAACTGCCGATGGAGGGCGCGATTCCGTTTACGGCGCCTCCGGAGGAGGAGATTGAGGCCTGCGGCATCAAGGGCTTAGGGATCCGCAGGGGCGTCACCGTCATCACGGGCGGCGGCTACTCCGGCAAGTCAACGATCCTTGACACGATTGCGGCCGGCATCTACGACCATGTGCTCGGCGACGGGCGCGAGCTGTGCGTGACGGACCAAAGTGCCATGTCGATCGGCGCGGAGGACGGAAGGTGTATCAAGAACATTGATATCTCGCCGTTTATCTCGTGGGTGCCCGGCGGGGAGACAGAGGATTTTTCAACGGACCATGCGTCCGGCTCGACGTCTCAGGCGGCAAATATTCTGGAAGCCATCGACTGCGGCTCGAAGCTTTTGCTGATCGATGAGGACCGGAGCGCGACGAACTTCATGATCCGGGACCGGCTGATGAAGGAGCTGATCCGGAGGGAGCCGATCACGCCGTTCACGGAGCGCGTGAACGAGCTGTACGAAGCGTGCGGCGTCTCGACGATCCTGGTCATCGGCGGCAGCGGCGAGTACCTCTCGGTCGCGGACACGGTCTACATGATGGAGGAGTACGTGATCTACAACGTGACGGAGACGGCGAAGGAGCTCGGCGGGCAGGCGCAAAGCGGCCGCGAAAGCAGCGCGAAGGGCAGCGGCCCGAAGGCGGCGACGTGGACGCAGAACCGCAGGCTGAAGACGGAGGGCTTTACGTCGTATCCCGAGCAGGCATGGCAGGAGAAACTCGCCGTGCCGGACATCGATTTCATCATGATCGGTGCGGAGAAGATCGACACCAGGAGCATCGCGAACATACTCTGCCGCGAGCAGCGGACGTCGATCGGCTTCATGATCCGGCTGATGGAGAACCGTCAGAACGGTGTGTTTGTGGACCTGAAGGACGAGGTGGAGAGGATTTTCCGCGAGATTGCGGCAAATGGTCTCGACACCATCTACTCGGGCTTCTTCCCGGAGTGTGAGCGCTTCCTGGCGATGCCGCGGGTGTGCGATCTGTACGCCGTGATCAACCGCATGCGGAGGCTTACGTACGGGAAACTAAAGTCATAACACCTTGACAATGTAACGGTGTACCGTTATAATGGAACAGATGGCATGGAAAATGTCATCGGCGAAGTTGTAACGGTGCACCGTTATACTGTGCGGCGCAATTGGAGGAAGAAGGATGTTTCGCGATTTGTTGAATCAAAAGAAGATCACCGCATACCGGCTTGCGAAGCGCAGCGGCGTTCCGTACGCAACCATCAGCGATCTGTGCTGCGGGAAGACGAAGATCGAAAAATGCACCGCAGAGACCGTGTATCGCCTCGCGAAGGCGCTCGACATGACTATGGAAGAGATGCTAAAGGGGCGTATGGATGCCTGCGCAAACGAAATGTGTGAGAATGAGCGGAGGGCTGCCGAATGAAGAGAATTTTCCTGATTGAAGATGATTATGCGCTGGCGCAGGCGGTGAAGAGGCAGATCGAGAGCTGGGGCAACGAGGTTGTCACGGCGCGCGATTTCCGCAACGTGATGGAGGAGTTTGCGGCGTGCGAGCCGCAGCTGGTGCTCGTGGATGTGATGCTGCCGTTTTTCAACGGCTACCACTGGTGCACCGAGATCCGCAAGGTCTCGAATGTGCCGATCGTGTTCCTCTCATCGGCGGCGGACAACATGAACATCGTCATGGCGATGAACCTCGGCGCGGACGATTTCATCCCGAAGCCCGTGGATCCGATGGTGCTCACCGCGAAGGTCTCGGCCATTTTGCGAAGGGCATATGATCTCGGCGAGATGCCGCAGGAGCTGGAGCACAGGGGGCTAAAGCTCAACCTGGGCGACAATTCCGTGACGGTCGCGGGCGAGCGCGTGGAGCTTACGAAAAATGAATTCCGCATCCTGCGCACGCTCCTCGAAAACCGGGGCAAGATCGTCTCGCGCGATGCGCTGATGACGGCGCTGTGGCAGGATGATTGCTATGTGGAAGAGAACACGCTGACCGTGAATGTCACCAGACTTCGCAAGAAGCTGGAGGCGCTCGGGCTGGCCGGGTATATCACAACCAAGGTAGGAAGCGGGTATATTGTCGAATGAAATTTTTCGCTGAATTTTTGAAGGACCGCGTGTATCCCATCCTCTGGGGCTGCGCCGTCGTACTGATCTGCTGGCTGATCTTCTGGCTGCATAATGTGCCGTTTGATTCGCTTATATACTCGGTATTGCTGTGCTTTGCGGTCGGGGTGTTTCTGCTGACGTTTGATTTCATCCGCGAGTATCGCCGGCATCGCGCCAGACTCCGCAGCATCCGCTCGGCATCGTATGAGCGCACGGACCTGATCGACGAGTACGGCGTTGCGGCGACCGACTATTCGGACCTGGTGCAGGCGCTGTGGAAGCGGATCGAGGACCTCGAAGACCAGCGCTTCACGGAGCGACGCGAGGCGAAGGACTACTACACGACGTGGGTTCACCAGATCAAGACGCCGCTGGCGGTCATGCAGATGCTGGTGAAGTCGGAGGACACCGAGCAGAGCCGCGCGATTGCGGCCGAGCTGTTCCGCACCGAGAGCTACGTGGATATGGCGCTTGGCTACATCCGCCTGGGCTCGGACGCCTCGGACCTTGCGGTTCGCGAGTGCGACCTCGACGAGCTGGTGCGCGCGTCCATACGGCGGTTCGCGCCGCAGTTTATCGCGAGGAAGCTTGCATTTTCCTACGAGCCGTGCAAGGTGAGGGTCGTCACGGACGACAAATGGTTCACCTTCCTTTTGGAGCAGCTTCTTTCAAACGCCGTCAAATACACCTACGAGGGCGGCGTGACCGTCACGCTCACGGAGGACGCGAAGGTGATCGTGCGGGACACCGGCATCGGCATCGCGCCGGAGGATGTGCCGCGCATCTTTGAGAAGGGCTTCACAGGCTTTAACGGACGCCTTGTGTCCGCGGGCGGCACGGACGGCGGGCGCGCGACGGGACTTGGGCTCTACCTCTGTAAGAGAGTCGCGCACAAGCTTAACATCGGCCTCTCGGTGGAATCGGAGGTCGGCAGGGGGACCGCATTTACCATCGACATGCGGAAGGAAGAGATTGTTGCGGAATGATCGGCGAACGGGGCCGATACAATAAAAAAAGGGGGATGCAATTATGAAGAAGACAGGAAAAGGATGGATCATCGCAGTGATCGTCGTGGTGCTTTTGGCGGTGCTGCTGGTGCCGCGGCGAAAGGTGCTGGAGGACGGGGGAACCGTTGAGTACAAGGCGCTTTTATACAAGTACACGCAGTACAACAAGCTGTGCGAGGTTATGGAGCTTGGCAGCGACACCTTTGAAATGAAACGGCAGAAGGGCTCGAAGTTTCAATTGGTGGGGATCACATTGTACGATGAGAGCCGGTTTGAGGACCTGGACGGAGAGGAGGCCGCAAAGCTGACCGCGGCCGTGACGCCGACGCCTTCGAACACGCCGACGCCGACGAATTCACCGACGCCCACAAACTCGCCGACACCGACTCCGACGCCCACGCAGACACCGCTGGAGCGGCTCGAGGAGAAGCGGGAGGAGCTTCTTTCGAAGGTGGACTATTACAACTCGCTCGACAACACATCCGAGCGGACGTGGCAGTTCATCCGGCGAACGGACCACACACAGTCCGGCACGCGCGAGTTCATCCCGATCATGGATTACGGCGGATTTTACGTGGACAAGTCGGCGACCGATGAGGACAAGGTGATCTATCTGACGTTCGACTGCGGATATCCTTCGAATCTCACGGATAAGATTCTGGACACGCTCCAAAAGCACAATGCGAAGGCGAGCTTCTTCGTCACGAAGATGTACCTCGAAAAATGCACCGACTTCGCAATCCGCATGAAGGAGGAGGGCCACGCGGTGTGCAACCACACGGTGTCGCACTCGGACCTCCGCGTGATGGCGGTGGAGGATATCATCGCGGAGATCTTCGACTGTGCGAAGTATTTCTATGAGGTGACGGGCTACGAGATGGACCCGTTCTTCCGCACGCCGTCGGGCTCGTACACGGTGCGGCTTTTGACGCTGATCAGGGACGCAGGCTACCGGACTGTGTTCTGGAGCATCGCGTACGGCGATTACGACAAGAAGAACCCGCCGGCGCCCGGGTATGTGACGAACCATTTTAAGACGTATCATCACAGCGGCGCCGTGGCGCTGATCCACAACGATTGCCAGCAGAACGCGGACGAGCTGGACGCGGTACTGACGCTTTTGGAGGAGGCCGGCTACCGGTTCGCGCTCCTTGACGAAGTGCCGTAAGCAAGAGCAATACAAAGATATTTCGGGGGGCGGTGGATTTCCATCGCCCTTGCGTGACCTTACAAAAGTGTCACATCAGCCGCGGAAAATGTAACCAAAATCGATGTTTCCCCGATTTTTCCTGTCGTATAATGCAGATGTAAGCACGGGAGTGAGCCCCGGACGCGTACGGTGATGCAGCGCAGGGAATGCGGGCACCGACTCGGGGGAGCGTTACGCGGACGGGGCATCGCCCGGCAGAGAGAAACGCGGCAGGCGCCGCAAGACGGAGGCAGTTATGAGTATTTTGGAAGTAAGCAATCTTCAGAAGGTCTACACCACACGGTTCGGGGGAAACAAGGTGCAGGCGCTTTCGAACGTGACGTTCACGGTGGAGAAGGGGGAGTATGTGGCAATCATGGGCGAGTCGGGCTCCGGCAAGACGACGCTCCTCAACATCCTGGCGGCACTTGACCGGCCGACGGCCGGCAAGGTTCTGCTGGAGGGCAAGGAGCTCTCGACGATCCGGGAGGCGGACATGGCAACGTTCCGCCGCGAGAACCTCGGGTTCGTGTTCCAGGAGTTCAATTTGCTGGATACATTTTCCATCCGTGACAACATTTTGCTGCCTCTGGTGCTAAACGGCGCAAAGCCCGCGGAGCTGGAGGGAAAGCTTCTGCCGATCGCCGAGCGGCTCGGCATCGCGGAGCTGTTGGCGAAGTACCCGTACGAGGTGTCCGGCGGTCAGAAACAGCGCACGGCGGTGGCCAGAGCGCTCATCACGGACCCGAAGCTGATCCTTGCGGATGAGCCTACGGGCGCGCTCGACTCGAAGTCGACCGATGACCTCCTGCGCGTGTTCCGCGACATCAACTCGCAGGGACAGACGATTCTGATGGTTACGCACTCGACAAAGGCGGCGAGCCACGCGTCCCGCGTTTTGTTCATCCGCGACGGTGAGGTGTTCCACCAGATCTACCGCGGCGAGTGCACGAACGAGCAGTTGTACCAGAAGATTTCGGACACGCTCACACTTCTTACGACAGGCGGTGAG
>JAFZWG010000044.1 GCA_017617395.1 Lachnospiraceae bacterium | reverse complement strand
TCTTTCATTCGGATCAGGGGTGGCAATACCAGCACACATCGTACCAGTACGCGCTGAAAGAACACGGAATCATTCAGTCGATGTCTCGAAAAGGGAACTGTTATGATAACTGCATCATGGAGACGTTCTTCGGACGGTTAAAGAACGAACTGTATTACGGCTACGAGAAGGAGTATCCGACTTTCGAAGCCTTTGCAACCTCCCTGAAAGAATACATAGATTACTACAACAACGAGCGGATCCAGGCGAAAACAAAATGGATGTCCCCTGCAAGATACAGGGAAGCATCCATGTGTTTCGGCTGATCATAGATAATGTGTTCAGGATTCTGGGTACATATCGCTGATCACAGCGGGGGCGTTGATGTTAATCAGAGTATTACCTGTTGCTGACGTTCTTGCTCCGGTAGAACGTGATCCGCAGGCGGCCTTCAGTGCCCTTGTCCGAAGTGGTTTTGGGTTTTGAGGATACTGTGCGGATACAGGTTCGTTCGCCTATATCGTCTCACCCTTTCTCTTGCGCTCCAGGATTCTGTGGATGCGCTCGGTCGGGTCGAGGTACTCGCTGATCGACGCGTCGTGGTTGAGGGAGTCGATCAACAGAGCAATGTATTTGCTCATGTCGGCGGTGATGTACCACTCGCGCGAGAGAAGCTCGGGAGTCTGGTATACGAGGTTCGTCGTAACCACGCGGTAGATCAGGCCGTTCTCATAAGCCTTGTCGAAGGCGGCGAGGCCGTTTGTGAAGAGGCCGAAGGTCGCGCACACGAAGATGCGGCCGGCATTTCTCTTCTTGAGCTCCTTTGCGACGTCAAGCATGCTCTCGCCGGAGGAGATCATATCGTCGATGATGATCACGTCCTTGCCCTTGACGTCCGTGCCGAGGAATTCGTGAGCGACGATCGGGTTGCGGCCGTCCACGATGGTGGAGTAGTCGCGGCGCTTATAGAACATACCCATCTCGGTTCCGACGACGGTCGCAAAATAAACCGCGCGGCCCATGGCGCCCTCGTCGGGGCTGATGAGCATGAGATGCTTGCAGTCAAACTCGATGTCGGGAACGTTGCGAAGCAGCGCCTTGATGAACTGGTAGGTCGGCTGCACGTTCTCGAAGGACTTGATCGGGATTGCATTCTGAACTCTGGGGTCGTGCGCGTCGAAGGTGATCACCGACTCAACGCCCAGGTTCGTGAGCTCCTGCAGAGCGACGGCGCAGTCGAGCGACTCGCGTGCGGAGCGCTTGTGCTGGCGGCTCTCATAGAGGAACGGCATGATGACCGTGATGCGGCGGGCCTTACCGCTCAGAGCGGCGATAACGCGCTTTACGTCCGCAAAATGATCGTCCGGCGACATGTGATTCTGCTGTCCGCACACCGTGTAGGTGAGACTGTAGTTGCACACGTCCACGAGAATGTAGATGTCCATTCCCCGAATGGTCTCGCCGATGATGCCCTTGGCCTCGCCGGTACCGAACCGGGGGCAACGGGTTTCGATCAGGTAGGTGTCGCGCCGGTACGTGTCGTAGCCGGGCTCGTCGAGGAACTTGTGCTCGCGGGCATTGCGCCAGGATGCGATGTAGTCATCGACCCTCTTACCGATGGATTTGCTGCTCTCGAGGGCGATGATGCCCAAAGGAGCAAAGGAACTGCTGTCAACAAACTTGTCTTCCTGTGACATAGAAATCCTCCGTATCTGGGTTTATGAGAACCGGCCACTGACACCCGAGGGTGTCGCCCCGCCGGACGGGGTCATATTCGGCAAATGCTACAGCATGCTCTGGATGCGGATGTCATCGGCGAACAGCTTGATGTAGCGGAACAAAAACAGGCGAGAGGCAATGCGCTCGCTGTAGCGCTTGCTCAGCTCGTCCATCGTGAGATTGGTCGTGATCAGCGTCGACTTCTTCTCACGGTCACGCTCCTCCAGGCAGACAAAGAGCTGCGAGGTGGTGTAGGAGTTCGACATCTCGGTGCCCAGATCGTCGATGATCAAAAGGTCGCAATCGAGGATGTTGTCGAAGTCCAGCGACGCCTGGCGGCTCGATTCGCGGTCGCCGAAGCGGTAGTGCTCGAAAATCTCAAAGAGGCGGAACGCGGAGAGATACAACACCGTGTAGCCGTGGGAGAGAAGCTCTCCCGCGATGCAGTTGGCGAGGAACGTCTTTCCGACGCCGGAGTAACCGCTGATCATCAGATTGCGGTATTCCGACCCGAAGCGGTCCGCGTAATCCTTCGCGTCGGCCAGCGCGGTCTCCGCGATGGCGCGGTAGGTCTGGCCGGTGGCCGCATCCACGCGCTGCGGGGAGTAGAAGCGAAGATCAAATGTCGTAAAATTCTCCCTGGCAAGCCGCTGCCGCAGTCCGTCGTCCATGTAGTAGCGGTCGATGATCGCGCGCCGAAAGCACGTGCACGGGCGTCTCGTCTCGGAGCCGTCCGCATTTGTCACGATCTCCGTGCCGGTGTCCTTGCACAGCGGGCATGTATAGTGTCGCTCCAGGTAATCGGCGGGATAGCCCGCGCCGACCAGGAGCTGTCTCTTTTGATTGATCAGCCATTCGTTGGTGCGTCCGAGCGCATCGAGCGCCGACGTGTTGCCTGCGAGCGCAAGGCGCGCTGCCTGCAGGGAGCCGTCCACGATCCGCTCCTCGATCTCTGCGATGGCGGGCACGGCCTGCGCCACCTCTTCCTTGCGGCGGCGAAGCTCCTTCTCGCCGTCCAGCTGACGCTGCTCGTATTCCCGCAGGAGGCTGTCATACTCGGATGTTGTCAGACTCATAAGCATCTCCTTTCGGGGATCAGTGGCGGTTTCTCATAGCGAGCTCCAGCGACGAATACTCGCTCTCGGAATACTCGCGCTGCGCATGGTCGCCGAAACGGTTTGTTCGCGCGGCGTCTGTCTTGCGGCCCGCAGCGGAACTCTTCTTCGTCGCGTGCTCATCGTCGGCAGCGGCGACATCGTCAAGGGAGCGAACCCCCTTCTTGTACCAGTCGGCGAGAATCTTGTCCGCATAGCGGAAGTCGCTCTTTGAGGTGTTTAACATCGTGCGGCGGCAGGCTTCGCACACAACCGGCGCGGAGAGCTGCCATTCGCGACCCCAGCGGATGATGTAATCGAGCTGAAGCTTGCCGAAGCTGCCGCGAAGTCCGAACTGCTCGCGAACCACGCGGGAGATGTCGTCGAACTCGACGACGTGAACCTTGGCCTCGTCGACGGAGGAGATATCATTTTCCGCCCAGCCGATCGCGACCCGCGTCATGTAGCGCGCATCGCGCTTGCCGATCTCGATGCAGTACTCAAACAGGAAATAGATCAAATCCGCCGAAAAATGCAGCCGGTCATACGCAAAGAGCATCAACCGAAACCAGTCTCCGGTGAGCTGCCCGGCGAGGATGCCCTCCAGGGCGCCGGGAAGGTCCTTATATTCGGAATCGCCCGAGAAGCGGGCAATCATGTCGTTGTCAACGGAAAATGCGCGTTCCATCGCGCGGTAATCCGGCTTTTCGATCTCGTCTTCCGCGTCGTCCGTGTTGACTGCTGCGGTTGCCGCCGTTCTTACTCCGGCGGTCACGGCATCGGACACGGGAGCTTTCGTCGGAACGCTTCTGCGGGGCTCCTCCGCGGGAACTTCGAACAGGTCGACGAGCTTGATGCCGGTGACGTGCTTGTCGCGGTCCAAAGAGACCGTGAGCAGGCCGGCGTCCGCAAGACCGCGGAGCGCGCGGTGCGCATCCTTCTCCATGCAGCCGAGGCTGTCGGCCATCGCCTCAATCGAAAAGTCTGCGTTGTCGCGGCGATCCGGATTGCTGCCGAAGTAGTGGCGCAAAAGATACAGATAGACGCGGATGAACGAGCCGTCGAGGCGGGTCATATATTGATCGATGAAGAGGTCCGGGATCAGCGTTCCGGAGCGCTTCGATTTCGTTTCCACACCGATGGTGCACATGCGTTGCCGGTCCCCCTCTCTTCTCGTAGTCACAGCGGGCATCGGGGTCGGAAAACCCCGTCCATAAGTCTTTAAAAAAGAACCGTGCGAACCACATTATAGCGAATCCGAGAGGGATTGTAAATAGCTAAAAAAGCAGTCGAAAACAGTAGAATTTGATTTCGGATAAAGTGGATAACGTGGATAAAATCAACCGGCGCGCGGCGGGTGAAATCTTCGGAAAAGCTTGTAAAATCAAGGCTTTCCGCGTGCCGCAAAGTTATCCACACCCGAGGTTGGTCCATCAAAAATATCCACAACCGGTTTTCGGAAATCGGTCGTGGATATTGTGGATAACTATTGTGAGAGGAACGCAGTCCCTACATTTACGATGTCTCCGGCTCCCATGGTTATCAACAGGTCCCCGTTAACGCAATTTTTTAATAAAAATTTTGTAATTTCGTCAAATGTCGGCAGATAGTATGCTTCCTTACCCATCTTGATCAGGTCGTCGCGCAGATCGGCGGAGGAAATGGTTCCGTCGTTGACCTCGCGCGCCGCATAAATGTCGGCCAGAACGATCTTGTCCGCTGCCGCGAGCGCCTCGACAAATTCCTTCCGAAGAAGCTTCGCGCGGGTATACGTGTGCGGCTGGAAGACGCACCATACGGAACGGTGCGGGTATCCCTGTGCCGCAGCGAGCGTCGCGCGGATCTCGGTCGGGTGGTGTGCGTAGTCGTCGACCACGGTCACGCCCTCTCTGGTTCCCTTCAGCTCGAAGCGGCGAGCCGTTCCGGTGAAGGCGAGAAGTGCTGCCTTGATATCCTCGATGCCGACGCCGCAGGCGATTCCCTCGGCGATGGCGGCAAGGCTGTTCGAGACGTTGTGAACGCCCGGAACCGAGAGTGCGATGCGGCCCGCAAATGCCTTGTGCACATACAGATCGAAGGAAGGATGTCCCATTCCGTCGAGCGTGATGTTGGTTGCGCAGTAGTCGTAGGGTACATTTGCCGGCGTCTCGCCGTCCTTGCACAGGCCGTAGGTCGTGATGTTGCACGTCAGACCGTCAAGGAACTCCGCAAGCTGCGGGAGCTCGCCGTTGATGATCAGGCGGCCGCCCTCCGGCAGGCGCTCCGCGAAGAGGCGGAACGAGTGGCGGATGTCGTTGATATCCTTAAAGAAATCGAGGTGATCCTCGTCGATATTCAAGATACAGATGTCGGTGGGGAAGAATTTTAAAAAGCTGTTCGTGTACTCGCATGCTTCGAAGAGGAAGCGGTCGGACCCGCCGATGCGAAGATTTCCGCCGATCGCCTTGAGCATTCCGCCGAGCGATACGGTGGGATCGAGGCCGGCCTGCAGCAGGATCATCGCGATCATCGAGGTGGTCGTGGTCTTGCCGTGCGTGCCGGACACGCCGATGGAGAGAGGGTACGTCTTCGAGATCTGGCCGAGAAGCTCCGCGCGGTCGATGAGCGGGATGCCCTTCGCAACGCACGCTGCGTACTCCGGATTGTCCGGGTGCACGGCTGCCGTGTAGATTGCGACATCGATGTTGTCACCGACATTCTCCGCGCATTGTCCGATCGCTACGGGAATTCCGATCTCACTGAGCCGGTCCGTGATGACGGAGCGGCTGCGGTCGGAACCGCTTACGGTAAAGCCCTTCGATTTCAATAACTCGGCAAGGCCGCTCATGCTGATGCCGCCGATGCCGATGAAATACAGGTGGGCGGGACTTGATAGATCCAATGAAAACATTCCATTCCTCCGGGTCGGGAAATTCGGGCGGGCGCAGTTTCGCCTGCCTGACAACCCTCTTAATAATAGCATGTTTTGCCAAAAAAACAACCCCGGCTTCCGGCGCCGCCGCGGGCGAATTCGGAAAAACTGTAATATTTTCGGTAATTCGTCGAAAAGGACCGTCATTTTCACCAAAAAACGGGTCAAATGCAGTTTCATTTTGAGCATTCTTGTGCTACAATAAAGAATCATACACGGCGGTATTTTTGTGCGTAAAATGAGGGCCGCCGTGGCAGAGTTTAGAGGAGGTGGAAGCTTGATTAAGAAAGAAATGATCGCCATGCTGCTCGCGGGCGGGCAGGGGTCGCGACTCGGCGTTCTCACGCAGAGTGTGGCGAAGCCTGCGGTCGGCTTCGGCGGCAAATACCGCATCATTGATTTTCCGCTGAGCAACTGTATCAATTCCGGCGTCGACACCGTCGGCGTTTTGACGCAGTATCAGCCGCTTCGGTTGAACACCCACATCGGAATCGGTATTCCGTGGGACCTTGACCGCAACATCGGCGGTGTATCCATCCTGCCGCCGTACGAGAAGAGTACGAATGCGGAGTGGTACACCGGCACGGCGAACGCCATTTATCAGAACCTTCGGTTTATGGAGTACTATAACCCGGAGTACGTTCTGGTGCTCGGCGGTGACCACATTTACAAGATGGATTACGAGGAGATGCTCGATTTCCATAAGAGAAACAATGCGGACGTGACGCTCGCGACGATCCCCGTACCGTGGGAGGAGGCGAGCCGCTTCGGCGTCGTCATCACCGACGACGACATGCGCATCCGCGAATTTGAGGAGAAGCCTGCGAACCCCAGAAGCAACCTTGCTTCGATGGGTATTTACATTTTCACATGGAAGGTGCTGCGCGAAGCGCTGATCACGCTGTCCGAGCAGGAGGGCTGTGACTTCGGCAAGCACATCATTCCGTATTGCCACAACCGGGGCGACCGCGTATTTGCGTATGAATTTAACGGCTATTGGAGAGACGTCGGAACGCTCGGCTCGTACTGGGCGGCCAACATGGAGCTCATCGATATCGTGCCGGTGTTCGACCTCTACGACGAGTACTGGAAGATCTACACGAAGACCGATATGATCCGCCCGCAGTACATCGCGGACGCGACGAAGATCAACCGCGCCATCATCGGCGAGGGCACCGAGGTCTACGGCGAGATCCACAACTCCGTCATCGGCGAGGGCGTGACCATCGAGGAGGGCGCCGTGGTGCGTGACTCCATCATCATGAAGGGCACGATTATCGGCAAGGGAACCTACATCGAGAAGGCCATCGTTGCGGAAAATGTCGTAATAGGAGACAATTGTCGCATCGGTGTCGGCGAGGAGGTTCCGAACACCTGGAAGCCGCACATCTACAGCGAGGGTCTCGTGACGATCGGCGAGGACTCCGTCGTTCCGAACGGCGTCACGATCGGCAAGAACACCGTCATCCTCGGCGGAACCTGTGAGGACGATTACGTAAACGGCATTCTCGCCAGCGGCGAGAGCTTGGTAAAGGCAGGTGACGAATCATGAAAGCAATCGGTATCATTTTAGCCGGCGGCAATTCGAGCCGCATGCAGGAATTGACGAGTCGCCGGGCCATCGCGGCGATGCCGGTGGCGGGCAGCTACCGGAGCATTGATTTTTCGCTGTCGAACATGACGAACTCGCACATCCAGAAGGTCGGCGTGCTGACACAGTACAGCTCCCGCTCCCTTCACGAGCATTTGAACTCCTCCAAATGGTGGGATTTCGGCCGCAAGCAGGGCGGTTTGTACCTCTTCGCACCGACCATCACGCAGGAGAACGGATTCTGGTACCGCGGAACCGCGGACGCCATGTATCAAAACCTGGACTTCCTTCGCAACAGCCATGAGCCGTACGTTGTCATCGCCTCCGGCGACGGCATCTACAAGCTCGATTACAACCAGGTGATCAACCGCCACATCGACACGCAGGCGGACATCACGGTCGTTGTGACGAAGCTGCCCGAGGGCCGCGACAACTCGCGCTTCGGCACGGTCACGGTCGACAAGGAAGACCGCATCATCGAGTTCGAGGAGAAGCCGCTGCAGTCGGAGAACCGCCTGGTTTCCACCGGTATCTACGTCATCCGCCGCCGTCTCCTGATCGAACTTCTGGAGCGCTGCATCGCGGACAACAATTTCGACTTCGTGCGCGGCGTCCTGATGCGCTACAAGGGAAGCAAGCGGATCTGCGCCTACCTGATGGAAGGCTACTGGAGCAACATCGCAACGGTCGAGGATTATTTCCGGACGAACATGGATTTCTTAAACCGTGACATCCGCGATTACTTCTTCCGCCAGTACCCGGACATCTACTCCAAGGTGGACGACCTTCCGCCCGCCAAATACAACCCCGACGCAACCGTCCGCAACAGCCTTGTCGCATCCGGCTGTATCGTCAACGGCGTCGTCGAGAACTCGGTACTTTTCAAGAAGGTCTACGTCGGCAACAACGTAACGATCAAGAACTCCATCATCCTCAACGACGTGCACATCTGCGATAACACCTACATCGAGAACTGCATCGTCGAGAGCCGCGACACGATCCATTCGGACCGCCGCCTCGTGGGCGAGGGCAAGATCCTGATCGTCGACGAGAAGGCCGACCGCTACGGCCTCAGCTGAGGAACGTGACAATCGGGGACGGTTCTCAATTGTCACATCACGAAAAATTAGCCGCGCGGAACATGTCTCCGTGCGGCTTTTCTCGTGCTTAACAGATAATTGATTGTTTGTTTCCGAATATTATGTTCTGCGGATGTCCCCTTGTCACTCCGTGTCGGCGCCGAGGTCGCGCGTGTAGCGCCATTCGATGACGTCGCCGTCGGCGAGGCGGCGGGAGTTGCAGCTCTCGGACGGTGCTTCGCCGTTGACGTAGTACATCCAGCCGGAGAGTGAACCGAAGTCGAATTCGCGCAGCGTGCCGATGCCGCGGATGTAGCCGCCGGTACCGAGACCGCCGACGTCAAGCGGAAGCCCTGCGGAGGCAGCGGCGACGGTCAGCGCGTTGTAGACCGTGTCGCCCTCGCGGAAGGGAACGCGCACCGGCGCAAGGATCACGCCGTCCGCGGGAAGGCCGTTCTCACCTGCGACGGTGTCACAGCGGACGGAGAGCGTCACAACGCCCGCGGCTTCCTCCTCGGAGACGCCGAGCTCCGCATAGTACTGCGAAGGCGTCTGAATCTTCACAATCCACAATAAAACCAGAAGAACAATCGCGGAAAATGCGGCCAGCAAGTCGTTTCGTTTTGTGAGCCGCTTTTTTGCGCCAAGAACCGCAAAGGCAATTCCGCAGAGGAAAATGATCACCCCCGTGCCGATCAGACGGTACGGAGGGATTCCGCTGCCATTCGCACCGGTTTTGGCCGGGACCGCAGGCGACACCGCAGGCGCCGCGGTCGGCGAAGCGACAGCTGCGGTCGGAGTGAGTGCGGCAACGGGCGTTACCGTCGCGGACGGAGCGCCGGTCGGCACAAGGCCGCGGCCCTCACGGACGGCGTCGAGTTCGTAGAGCGACGGGCGGCCCGAGAGGAAGCGCAGGTACGCCACGCACCCGTAGAAGACCTGCTGCGTGGCCGTGCGGTTGGTCTCGCCGCTTTGAATGTGGCGAAAGCTGCCGTCGGGCATGCGGTAGGAAGCGATGGCGTCGAAGACGGATTTGCCGTTCTTTAAAAAGCGCGCGTCGGAGGAAGCGTCGATGCCCACGGAGGACAGCGCGACGAGCACCTGCACGCAGCTCTCGCAGTTCGCGGAACCGTAGCTTGTGAAGCCGCCGTCCGCGTTCTGGCGCGAGGAAAGAAGTGCGATCGCACCATCGATTGCGGCCGCGGCCTCCGCGTCGGACGAGCCTGCGGCGGAGCGGCAGTACGGCGCGAGCGCCTGCACGACCATCGAGGTGACGTCCACGTCGCCAAATTCACCGGTGATCGCCCATCCGCCGTCCGCGAGGCGGAGAGCGAGGATGCGGCGAACCGTCTCCTGCGGCGTGTGAGACGAAAGCGACGCACCGTTATTCAGCAGATGAAGCCCGAAGACAAGGCTCATGATGCCCTGGGAGCCCACGGATTCCGCTAAAAGCGAAGGGTCGTAGGGCGAGAGGTCATCGCCGATCGCGAGGGACACCAAAGCGTATTTTTGCAATGTCGTGCCCTGAAGCGGCGAGGAGAGGAAGAGAAGCGAATCCCGCGTTGCCCGGGCGGTGGCGCGAAAATCGTAGGCGTCGTGCTGCGCCAGGGCGAAGATGTACCACAGATCGAGGCGGGACGCCGGATCACAGCCCTCGTCGAGGATCACCTGCGGGTCTGCCGAGGAGCGCTTGTCTGCGGCGGCCAAGTACGAAAGAATCCCGTCGAAGTATTCGGCGGCGATCGCCTCACCGGAGGAAACCTTCGCTGCGGCAGCCGATGCGCCGGAAAAAATCGGGCCCCCGGAGGAAACCTTCGCTGCGCCCGCCGAAGCCGGTGCGCAGAGCGTCAGCGCAAAGCAACAAAAAGCCAACAGCAGCGCCGCGAAGCGCTGCCGAAGGCTTTTTACATGGAGATGAATTTTCCGTTGATTCGTACGATTCATAGAGAAATCCACAGATTGATTCGTTGATTCACAACGCGCGAGGAAACTACGCGCGGGCGGACTTGCGGGAAGCAACGACAACGCCTGCGAAGGCGATGACGGCAACCGCACCGAAGATAAGAACAGCGGTGCTGTCCGCGGTCTTCGGAGACTCTCCGCCGGAAGCAGCGGCAACCTTGACTACGAGAGCCGGAGGAACCAGCGTCTGCGAGTCGGATTTTGCGCTGATGGTGATCGTGCCGGCGTCGGAGAGCTTCACGGAAGCCTTGCCGTTGTCGTCGGTCTTGACGTCGGTCGCCTTGCCGTTTACAAGGATCGTCGCGCCCTTAACGGGGTTCACCACGGTGTTGTAGTTCGCATCGAAGCCGAGTGCAGAGAGCTGAACGGCAACGGTGTCGCCGGCCTTCACGGACGCGGTGTTCTTGTCGAAGTAGCAGTACGTGTCGGACCAGTTCGTCGTGTCGGTGTAGACAAATGCGGTGATGTAAGCGCCGTCCTTCACCTCGTCGCCGAGGCTCATGGCAGCCGCGTTGTTCACATAGTAGCCGTAGCCGGTGCCGTTGTCGATGCCCCACAACTTCTTCAGGGAAAGGCCGTAGTCGGTCATCTCGGAAGCGTAGCCCGCAGCGGCGCCGCCGGAGAACTTCGACTCGTGAGCGCAGTAGAGTGCGTCGTTGATTGTGATCTTGCCGTCGCTGTCGATATCCTTGACCGCGATGGGCTCCTGAACGAGCACAAGCTTGCCTTCCTTGTCGGCGATGGTGACGTAGACCGTCGGGTCCGCAGCGAACGCGATGCCGCAGCAAAGGCCGAGCAGAAGGACGATCGAGAGAGTAACAGAAAGAATTTTCTTCATGAAAAACACCTCTTTCATAGGATTTATCAAAACGGCTTAAGTGCGGAAAATGCTCCATCCAAGCCGTAATGAGTCAGTTGTATCACATCGGTTGCTCGCGGAACAGGCCGTACCGCGTGCGGATGCGCTCGAGCTTGTCGCCAATCGGTCCGGCGAGCGCGAGCAGGAAGATCACGTTCGAGACCGCGTACTCGATCGTGGTCGGAAGCGCGGCCGCAGCCAGCGCGAGGTAGCGCGGGATCGAGAAGCCGTCGCCCATCCAGAACGTCGACCACAGGTCCATGATGAGCGAGAAGAAGACACCCGCGAAAACGCCGTAGAGGCACAGCAACACCTTGTGGCGCCGAAGGGGCTTCGCGATCAGGCCGGCAACGCCGCCGATCAGACCCCAGGAAAACATCTGAAACGGTGTCCACGGCCCCTGCCCGAAGTAGAAGTTCGACAAAAGCGCCGAGAGCGAGCCGACGATAAATCCGGGCTCCGCGCCGAGCCACATCGCCGTGATGACGGTGATCGCCGTCACGGGCTTGAAGCCGGGCAGCCAGGCGAAGAGAAACCGCCCCGCAACGGAGAGCGAGGTCATCACCGAGAGGACCATCAGCTCCGCGGAACCGGTCTCGCGCCGCTCGAAATCATACCAGATCGGAAGGCATGTAAGCACAGCCACGCACAGCGAGATCCACGCGTAGTATTTTTCGCGAAACAACAGCGCGCCGCCCGTCACGATCAGCGGAATCAGCAGAAAGAACAAAACAAGTGTGAGCTTCCGGCGGTTCATGGAGCCACCTCCGCGAGGGCGCGAACGATGTCGTCTACGGTCAGAATGCCCGGCAGAATCCCGCGCGCCATGCGGTTTGCGGCCGTCGTGTAGAACGCATTTCCGTCGAAAAATCCACCCGGCGCATCCTCGGAGATCACCTCCCCGTCAAAGAGGAGCCCGCAGCGGTCGGCGTGAGCCGCCGCCCATTCCGCGTCGTGCGTCACGGACAAAATCGCGGCGCCGTCCGCCAAAAGGCCGTCCAGAATGTCCGCAAGCTCGTCCTTGCCTCGCACGTCGATGCCCTTCGTCGGCTCGTCGAGAAGAAGAACCTTCGGGCGGGACGCGAGAACCTTGGCAAGAGCCGCCTTCTGCAGCTCGCCGCCGCTCACGTCGTACGGGTGCGAATCAAGAATCCCCGCGATGCGAAGCCGCTCGCACAAAGCGAGCATGTCGGCCTCGGCCGAGGCCTTGTCCGGCGCGGTCCGAAGAAACGCGGCCGTCAGATCCTCGCGGATCGATTTTTCGGTGAACACGTCGCGCGGCTGCTGCGGCAGAAGCGCAAGGTTGCCGCGGTATAAAGTGCCCGGCGCGAACGAGGAAAGCTTTTTGCCGGAGAGGCGGACCGAGCCCGCGTACGGCGAGAGAATTCCCGCGGCCAGCGCCAAAAGCGTCGTCTTGCCGGAGCCGTTGCCGCCCAACAGGCAGTAGTGCTCGCCGGCGTGAAGCGTAAGCGATGCGCCCGAGAGCACATCGGGGAGTAAGCGGTCGTAGCGGAAGCGCACGCCTGAAACCTCAAGGGCAGGCTTCCCTGCGGTCTCCGCAGCCGACTTCGGCCCGGGCCCATCGGCAGCCGATCCTTCGGCCGAAGCGGACTCCTTCTCCGTTGCAGTCGCCTCAGCCGAAGTTGCTCCCGCCGAAGCGGAAGCGGTGCCATGCTCCGCGAGGGTGCGAAGCATTTGCCGACCGTCGCTCACGGTGAGCGGGACGGTCGAACCGAAGGCCGCGGAAGTTCCCGCGGCGGTATTTATTCTCGCGGTGTCGCCGGCAGAATCCGTCCCCCCAATAAAGACGGAGCCGCCGGAGAGCGCGAGGAACACCCGCGTGGCCGCCGGCAGAGCCTGCGCCATCGGGTGGGGATTGTTCGTAAAAAAGGTCGTGAGCGCCGCAGCGTCGCCGCCGGCGAGGATGCGCCCGCCGTCCATGAGGAAGATCCGGTCCGCGTCCGGCAGAACGTCCTCGAGGCGGTGCTCCGCCATCAGGATCGTCACGCCGAGTTCACTGCGGATGCGGCGCAGGACATTGCGAAAGTCCGCTGCCGCAATCGGGTCGAGCTGCGCCGTCGGCTCGTCCAAAAGCAAAAGCCGCGGGTTCATCACGAGCGCCGAAGCGAGGTTTAAGAGCTGCTTCTGGCCGCCCGAGAGCTCGTACGTCTTCTTGCGGTACCACTCCTCCATCCCGAAAAATGCAGCAATCTCCGCGACGCGCCGCCGAATCCGGTCGGACGGAAGCCCGAGATTCTCAAGCCCGAACGCAAGCTCGTGCCATACCGTGTCGGTCACGATCTGCGACTCCGGGTCCTGCAGGACGATGCCGATGCACTCGGCGGACTCGCGGTCCGAAAGCATCGGAGCATCCGCTTCGCCGCGAACGGCCGAATCCCTGAGGAAAATCCTCCCAGACGCCTCGCCGTAGGGTGCGATCTCGCGCTTGATCAGGCGGAGGAGGGTGGATTTGCCGCAGCCGGAGAGGCCGCACAAAACCGCCCACTGCCCCTCGGAAACGGAGAGCGAGACGTCATGGAGTGCGTCCGTGGAAGCCTTCGGATAGCGGAAGGTTACATTTTCGACCGATAGAAGCTCCAACGGATTTCCTCCTTCAGGAAAGACAAAAACGGGATCAGGCACAGGACCGCGTAGGCGATCGTGCCGCAGACGGCGAGCCGGTCGGGCGTCGTCGCCGTGATATAAGGGTACCAGTCAAAATGCAGCCCGCCGCGGGCGAGCGTGAGCACCGTCACCGCGGTGAGTGCAAGGATGATCGAAAGGATGGCGGCGTCCGCAGTGCCGAAGCGGCAGGTGCGGTACGTCGTGCGGCCGGAAAGGCCGTAGCCGCGGGCCTTCATCGCCGCGCCGGTGTCGATCGCGTGTTCCAAAGACCACGTCGTGAGCGCCGACATTGTTGTCATCTGGCTTTTCGTGCGGTGGAGCCAGTCGGGGTCATCGTAGACACCGACCGCTGTCTGCGCTGCGCGAACCTGCACTGCGCGCCGCCGTAAGAGCGGGACGAACCGAAGAACCGTCGAGATCAAAAGCGCAAGCTTCGGGGCAAGGCGGCCGAAGAGGAAAAACCGGTTTTCCTCGGGAACCAGCGTGCGCTCGCACCGAAACCAAAGAAGAACCGCGATCAAAAGCGCGCCCAGGTGTGCCCCGTACAGCAGGGCTTCCTTTGTGTAGGGCCGGCCGCTGATGAATAAAAGAGGCGTTGCGCCGCCGGTCGAAAACAGCGGGTTGATCGCGGTCACGAGAAACCATAGAAGCGCGTAACCGAAGATGCTTCGCAGAGAGACCGAGCGGCTGCGGATTCCGAGAGCGGCCAGGAACAGTACCGCCCCGAGCAGCGCCGGCGCCGTCAGCATCGGCGACTGGGCAAACATGACCGGCAGGAGCACGCAGAGAAGAAGCGCAAGCAAGACCAGCGGATGCCGGTTGTGAAAGATCGTCATTTGCCGCTCCTTTCTGAGGTGTAGGTGCATTTTCCGCGTTTGCGCGCGAAGCAATCAAAAAGCCCGCCGGACAAAGCGTCGGGCGGGCGGAAGATCGGAAACGGCACGGACGGGCAGCCGTCGGGCGCTTCGCATAGCACAACATACGGGAGGGCAAAGCCTTCCCGGGCGGGATCGACGGTTACGGGTCTATGGTTGCTCCGGATTCGAACCGGATCTACGGCGGAACTCTGCTCACTCACAACGGTTTGACCATGTCATATGGAATTAAGGAAGGTGCAAAGCACCTTTAACTGGCTTGTAGTATAGCATGAATCCGCGGGCGGTGCAAGAAAAAACAGGGGCGGCGCACGGTGGTAAAAAATATTTACATTTTGGGGTTGACAAGCCGCGAGGGGCTCTGCTACAATGAAACCGACCCATGGGGGAGTAGCCAGTCGACGCGGGAGCGTCGGGCAACAAGTCGTCACCACGGCGCGAAACGCGTCCGGCTTGTTTTGAAAACGCAAGACTCATGTATGCGCAGCCATACGTGAACCGTCTTGTCACAGGATAGAATTCGGAGACCGGATAGGCATGTGCATATCCGGTCTGATTTTATACTTGACAAACGGGCAAACGGTCATTATAATCACCATTGAAATGAACAAATGAACATTTGCTCATATGTTTGGGAAAAGGAGACGATCGACATGAGTTTTGTGGAAATTCACAATCTAAAGAAGAGTTTCGGCGAGGGTGAGGCCCGACAATCCGTGCTCTCGGGAGTGGAGCTGAGCGTGGAGAAAGGGGAGCTGTGCGTGCTCCTGGGGCCCTCCGGCAGCGGCAAATCAACCCTCCTAAACATCATCGGCGGCATCGATAACGCCGACGAGGGCTATGTCATGATCGACGGCGAGAAGACCGCCGACATGAACGAGAAACGCCTGACGCAGTACCGAAGAGACCATCTCGGCTATGTGTTCCAGCTCTACAATCTGATTCCGAACCTGACGGTTCGCGAGAACATCGAAGTCGGCGCATATCTCAGCAAAAAGCCGCTTCCGGTGGACGATCTACTGAAGACGCTCGGCCTGTACGAGCATCGTCATAAGCTTCCGACCCAGCTCTCGGGCGGACAGCAGCAGCGCACGGCAATCGGCCGCGCGGTCATCAAAAATCCCGACATTTTACTCTGCGACGAGCCGACGGGCGCTCTGGATTACAACACTTCGAAGGAGATTCTCGGGCTGTTGGAGCGCATCAACAAAGAGTACGGCAACACGATCATCATGGTGACGCACAACGATGCGCTCAAGAACATGGCGGACCGCGTGGTCAAGCTCCGCGACGGCAAGGTGAGCCGCAATTACTTGAACGAAAACAAGCTCCCGGTCAGCGAGATCGAGTGGTAAGGGGGCGATTGCATGAAGAATCCGATGAACCGAAGGCTGCCTCGCGAGCTGAAGGCGGACTTCGGAAAATACCTCGTCATTTTCCTCTTTATCACCATGGTCGTGTCGGTTGTCTCGGGCTTTTTAGTGGCAAATGACGGCATTGCGAAGGCGTACAAGAGAAATCTGGCGAACAACAATGTGGAGGACGGACACCTCGCGTTCAATGTCCGGCCGGAGGATGCGTTCATCGATGCGGTGGCGAAGAAGGCCGACGCGACGATGTACCGTGCGGATTTTTTTGAGGAGAAGTCCGGCGGCGCGGTGCTTCGCGTGTATCGCGAAAGCGGGGTGAATCTTCCGGAGGTGATGAAGGGACGTCTCCCGCAGGCGGCGGGCGAGATCGCACTTGATACGCTTCACGCTTCGAAGGAGGAGATTTCGGTCGGCGATACGGTCACGGTCGGCGGGAAGGAACTGACCGTCACGGGACTGGTTGCATTTCCCAACTACAGCGCATTGTTCAAGGACAACGCGGACCTGATGTTCGACTGTGAGTCGTTCGGCGTTGGCATCATGTCGGAGGAAGGATTTGACGCGTACGGGTCCGACCATGTGACGATCGGCTACGCGTGGAGATACCGGGTGAAGCCGGAGACGGACAAGGACAAGCAGATGGCCTCGGAGGCACTTCTCACAGCGCTTCGGGAGGAATTGATCGCGACGAACACGGAGATCGTGCAGCGAGCCATGGCGGGCGAGTCGGGGCTCACGATGCTGGAGGTCTCGGATTTTCTGCCGGAGTATGAGAACAAGAGCATACAGTTTGCGGGCGAGGATATGAACGGCGACGAGGCGGCCATGGTTGTGTTCTTGTACATTGTCATTGCGGTGCTTGCATTTATCGTGGGAGTGACGACGATCAACACGCTCTCGAAGGAGGCGGCGGTCATCGGCACGCTGCGCGCGTCGGGCTACACCAGGGGCGAGATGGTGCGTCACTACATGACGCTTCCGCTTCTTTCGTTCCTGGCGGGCATGCTGGTCGGAAACGTGCTCGGCTACACGGTGCTTCGCGATTTCATGGTGAGCATCTACAACGATATGTATTCGCTCGGCAAGGTGGAGACGTTCTGGAACAAGAAGGCGTTCGTGACCACGACGCTGTGGCCGACGATCATCATGGTCGTTATCAATGCCTCCATTCTGATCTGGAAGATGCGCATCGGCCCGCTGCAGTTTTTGCGCCGCGAGCTCTCCGGACGCAGGAAAAAGCGTGCGCTCAAGCTCTCGCGCAGCATTCCGTTCTCCTGGCGCTTCCGAATTCGCATCCTTTTGCAGAACCTTCCGAACTACATCACGATGACGGTCGGCGTTGTACTGGCCGGCGCAATCATCATCTTCGGATTGATGTTTGAACCGCTTCTTAAGGAGGTCGCAAGGCGCATCGACGACACGAGCATCAGCCGGTATCAATACATCTTAAAGACGCCCGAGGAGGCCGGGGAGGACGCCGAGCGGTTCGCGATCGCGACGCTCGAGACGACGAAGAAGGACTACAAGACGGACGAGATTTCCGTGTACGGAATCGAGGCGGAAAGCACGTTTGTCAAGACCGCGATCCCGGAGGGAAAGGCACTTCTCTCGAACGGCTTTATGGACAAATACAGCGTTCGCGCGGGCGATACCGTAAGCCTCTACGACAAATACGCCGACCGCACGTACGAGTTCACGGTCGCCGGGGAATACCCTTACGAGGCAGCCCTCGCCGTGTTCGTGAATCTCCCGGAGTTCAACACGATGTTTGACAAGACGCCGGACTATTACAGCGGGTATTTTGCGAACCGCGAGCTTAGCGAGCTTACGCCGTCGAACATTTACATGACACTGGACAGCGATGTCTTCGGCAGTTTCGCCGACCAGCTCTGGAAGTCCTTCGCGGACTTCATGGAGCCCGTCAAATGGTTCGGCATCCTGATGTTCGTGCTGATGGTCTACCTCCTCGCGAAGCAGATTATCGAGCGAAACTCGGTGAGTATTTCCATGACGAAGATCCTCGGTTTCACCGGTGGTGAGATCGGCGGCTTGTACATCGTTTCAACGTCCCTGGTGGTCATCGCCAGTCTCCTGCTGGCCGTGCCGCTTGTCGACCGGCTTTTGCATCTGATCTTCAAGACCTATCTCTACCAGCGGATGAGCGGTTATCTGCCGTACTGCATCAGCGGGGATTGCTATTGGAAAATGATCCTGCTCGGACTTGCGAGCTACGCGGCCGTTGTCGCGCTTCAGCTCTGGAAGATTCACAGGATTCCGAAGAGCGACGCACTGAAGACATTGGAATAAAACAAAAAGGTCCGCCGGTCAGCCGGCGGACCTTTTGCGAATATAAAGACGGATTTGCATTGTCCGTGTACTGTATTTTGAAACGTGATTCAATGTTATTTCCGGCGAATATGGCGAAGCGTTGATTATTTTCCGAATAGATGATATTCTAAGGACAGACAGGACGCAGGCGAAAGCGAATCGAAAGACGGTTTTCGCCGGGGCGTTCGGGAGAGTAGGAGCAGAGATGGCAAAAGTAGTTGTGGGCCTGTCGGGAGGCGTGGACAGCGCGGTGGCGGCGCTGCTTTTGAAGGAAAAAGGGTACGATGTCGTGGGTATCATGCTGCGCATGTGGGAGTCGGAAGGCGGCGAGCACAGCCGGTGCTGCGAGATTGACGATGCGCGCGACGTGGCGGCGAGGATCGGGATTCCGTTCCATGTGATCAATTGCGAAAGAGCATTTGCCGAAGGGGTGACGGAGCCGTTCGTGCGCGAGTATCTGCGCGGAAGGACGCCGAATCCCTGCGTGTGGTGCAACCGCGTCGTCAAATGGGACAAGATGGCGGAGTATATGCACATTCTGCAGGCGGAGTTTGTGGCGACGGGGCATTATGCGAACGTCGTGCGGCTTGCGAACGGGCGCATGAGCGTCCGGACCGCGGACCATGCGGAGAAGGACCAGACATATATGCTGTACCGACTCTCGCAGGAGCAGCTGGCGGCGACGCTGATGCCGCTCGGGGCGTTCTCGAAGGAGGAGGTCCGCGCGAAAGCGCGCGAGGCCGGGCTTACGGTTGCGGTCAAGCCGGACTCGCAGGAGATCTGCTTCGTGCCGGACGGACATTACTCGGAGTATGTTGCGGAGCATGCGGCGGAGGTCCCCGGCGAGGGGAATTTTGTCGACGTCAAAGGATCAGTGCTCGGAAAACACAAGGGAATCATTCATTATACCGTCGGACAGCGCAAGGGCCTCGGGATTGCGCTCGGCTATCCCGCGTATGTCGCGGAGATTCGGCCGGAGACAGGCGAGGTGGTTCTCGGGGACGAGAGCGCGGTGTTCCGGGGGAGCATTTTGTGCGAGGACCTGCATTTTATGGGCCTTGCGGATATCGCAGAGGGCGAGAGCGTGAAGTGCTTTGTGAAGGTCCGGTATCATCACGCGGCGCAGGCGGCAACACTTCGCAGGGTCGGTGCGGACACGGTTTCCGCGACGTTCGACGAGCCGGTTCGGGCGGCGGCGCCGGGACAGTCGGCCGTATGGTACGACGCGGACGGCAGTGTGCTGGGCGGCGGAATTATCGCAAAGGTACAGTGAAAAATGAGGGGCTTGCCGATGGCAGCCCCTCTGTTTGTTTGAACCGGTTGGATTTACGGAAAACTGTGCATCCACTCGTCGGCGACGCGCTCGGCCTCGTCCCTGCACTCTTCGTTGTACACGATGTGGAAGCAGAAGAGAACATCATTTTCCTGCCAGAAGACGCTTGTGGCCAGCTGATGGCCCTCCGCGAGGTCCGTCGTGTTTGTGCGAAGGATGGTAAACGTCCGGCCGTTCACGGTCTTTTGGTCCGTTGCGGTCTTTGCATTTTCGAGAACCATGTGGATGCGGACCGGAGCTTCCTTGACGTAATCCGTGCACAGGTAAGCGATGGTCTGGAAACAGTAATCCGGATTGCTGCGGTACTTCTGCGTCACGCCGATGGAGACGTCGCTTAAGACATACGCTTCGCTGTCAAGGCCGGCCGCTTCGCGGACAGCCGCGTCGAGCTCGGCCGCAGCGATACCGTAGCCTTCCGTCTGGACGCTCACGCACTCGTAGTCAAGACGCGGGAAAACCATGTTCTTATATCCGACATAGCCGAGAGCGTCGTCGATTGTGGCAAACCTCCGCAGGATTGCGTTGGGCATGACATTGTCGAACGGCTGGGCGTTCCGGACGCGCTCGGGCATCTCCGCAAGAGCGTCGTTAATCCTGCCGGTGATGAGCGAAGGATCGACGCGGACATCTCCGAAGGGAATGTATTCCGCGGTCGTCTGTTCCCTGCCGCCGTCATCGGTCTTTCCGATCTTAAGCAAGCCGCTCAGTCCGCCGGCGCCAAATGCTGCGGCACCGCCGATCAGCATCACTGCCGCGAGCGCAACGAGCACGAACCTGCGCTTCTTAAACCGGGGTTTCGAGACGCCCCTGGATTCGGTGTCCGCGCCCGCCACAGCGGTACGCTCGCTCTGCATCGAGGCTTCGATCTCGGAAAATAATGTATCGTCCAACTTGCCGATTGCGTCGATCAATTGGTCTTTCTTCATGGCATAAAGCCCTCCTTTTTCAGAAACGTTCGAAGCTTCTTTCTCGTGCGGAACAAGATTGTCTTGGCCTTCGATTCACTCATGCCGCAGAGGGAAGCAGCCTCCCTGAGCGAACGATAATAGAAGTACCTCGCGAGAAACAGCATTCGCACCTCGGCGGATTGTTTCCGAAGAAAGTTCTGCAGGGCTTCGCGCAGAAGCGCGTCATCGAGCGCGTTCTCCGGCGAGCGGTCGTCGACAAATACTTCCTCCAGCTCCTCGACGGAAACCGTGTACTCCGTGCCCTGTCGCTTCTGTCTCGTGTTGTAGCGAACCCGGTCGATCGCCTTGACGCGGACGATCTTTCCGAGGTACAGGGACAGATGCTCCGGCCGGTCGGCGGGAGCGGAGTTCCAGGCCGCGAGCAATGCGTCGTTTAAGCATTCCTCGGCGTCCGACTCGTCGCCCAGAATCGACATCGCGATCTTCATCAGATAGCGCTGATACTTCTTCTGGGTCTCCCGGATTGCGGCTTCGTCCCGCTTTTGATAAAGGTCCATGATTTCTGAGTCCGTCATGGGGAACCTCCTTTTTCGTTCTCTCACCCGATAAGTCGACATCGCGTTTCGTTTGGTTGCAACATTTTTCGACCGCCCGGGGAGCGCAGAGCAAAGCAGGCGTTTTTGAACGTTAACGGGGGCCTGCGCCGGTGAGGCGCGTCAGAATCTCGATGTAGTGCTGCGTGAGAGCCGAAGGGTGGATCGCGTCGGGCAGAATGTAGCCGATCTCCATATAGTCGTCGATCAGGAGCGGGCGGGCGACGATGTTCGGCCCGTTGAGCTCCTCGCTGATGACGCCGCTGCAGATGGTGTAGCCATTTAAGCCGATCAGGAGGTTGAACAAAGTCGCGCGGTCACACACGACGAGCTCGCGGTCGCAGTCCGCGGTGCTTAGAATCTCCTCCGAAAAATAAAACGAGTTGTGATTTCCCTGTTCGTACGAAAGTCGCGGATAGGGCGCGAGGTCCTCCGGCGTGAGGACCTTTTTTTGCGCCAGCGGCGAATCCTTTCCGACGAAGACGTGCGGCTTGGCGGTGAACAGCGGCGTAAACGTCAGCCCGTTGTCCCGAAGCGTCTTGCGCAGCACGGTCTCGTTGAAGCGGTTTAAGTACAGGATTCCGATCTCGCTCCGCAGATGCGCGACATCGTTAATGAGTTCGTACGTCTGCGTCTCTCGCATGCGGAATTCGTAGCGGTCGCCGCCGTACTCGCGCAAAAGCTCGACAAATGCCTCCACCGCGAAGGAATAGTGCTGTGCCGACACGCAGAAGCGCTGCTTGCCCGTGGCGCTGCCCTTGTAGCGCTCCTCGATCAGGTTCGCCTGCTCCAGCACCTGTCTGGCGTACCCCAAAAACTCCTCGCCCTCGGGCGTCGTCTCGATGCCGCGGCCGGACCGCGCGAAGATCGTGATGCCGTACTCCCTCTCGATCTCGTGGATGGCAGCGGTGAGCGACGGCTGCGAGAGATACAGCCTGGCAGCGGCCTCCGTGATGTTGCCGGTGTCCGCGGCGGTCACCACGTAGCGCAGTTGTTTCAAAGTGACAGAGGGCATTGGTCTCGTCGTCATGTTAGCCTCCCGGTGCTCGGGCCGGCGCGTGTGTGCGCGGGCCCGTTTGATAGATTTTTGAAACGAGTATATCATGTGAAATCAAAAAAATCTATGGCAAACCCATCTTTTTATATATTTTACCTATTTGCAGGGTAGGCGTATAATTCGGGCAAATTCATTTTCCGAACGAAAGAAAGGATGGGAGAGACATGAGCAATGCAAAGACGCCGTTTCGGCATGACTATGTGGGAAGCTTTCTGCGGCCGCAGAGGCTGAAGGAAGCGAGGAAGGATTTTGAGGCGGGCAGGATCGACCGCGCGGCTTTGACGGCCGTTGAGGACGAGTGCATCCGCGAGCTGGTCGCGAAGCAGAAGGAGCTCGGCTACGAGGTGATCACGGACGGTGAGTTCCGCCGCGCAACGTGGCATCTTGATTTTATGTGGGGCTTTGAGGGCATCGGCCACCACCCGACGAAGACCGGCCTTCCGTTCCACGGCGAACAGGCGATGATCGACGACACGTACCTCACGGGAAAGCTGTACTTAAAGGGCGAGCACCCGTTTGTGGAGCATTTCCGGTTTGTACAGTCGCTCGAGGACGCGAACACGGTCGCGAAGCAGACGATTCCCGCGCCGGCGCAGTTCCTGGCGCAGCTGATCATGCCCTTCGCGGTTGAAAACACGCGCAAATTCTACCCCGAGGACGGCGAGCTCATCGAGGATCTGATCGCCGCCTACAAGAAGGTGATCGAGCAGCTGTACGAGGCGGGCTGCCGCAACCTGCAGCTCGACGACTGCACCTGGGGCATGCTCTCCGACCCGCACGTGGCGCTGTTCTACGGCTCCGAGGAGGGCGTCGACCGCATCAAGGAGCTCTACCTTACGGTGAACAACCGCGTCCTTGCGGACCGCCCCGCAGACCTCACGGTCAACACGCACGTGTGCCGCGGCAACTTCCACTCGACCTACGCCAACAGCGGCGCCTACAACGCGGTCGCGGATTACCTTCTCGCGAAGGAAAATGTGGACGCCTTCTATCTCGAGTTTGACGACGAGCGCTCCGGCGGCTTCGACCCGCTCGCGAAGGTCGCGCCCGGCAAGAAGGTTGTCCTCGGTCTCATCACGACCAAATCCCCGAAGCTCGAGGACAAGGCCGCGGTTATTGCCCGCATCCGCGAGGCCTCGCAGTACCTCCCGCTCGACCGCCTCTGCTTAAGCCCGCAGTGCGGTTTCGCCTCCTGCGAGATCGGCAACAAACTCACCGCCGACGAGCAGTGGGCCAAGCTCGCGCTTGTCAAGGAGATCGCCGACGAGGTGTGGGGTTAGGCAGACCGTTTTGGCGTCGTTTTGCATTTTCCGTCGAAAAATGCTATAATACTCCCCGTAGATGTTTCTTCCGGACGGAGGGGACCGTCGCCACGGAAGGGAATTACTACGGAGAAGGAGGCATTTTCAGACACAGGGGGTGTAAAATGAAACGCTTACAACGAATACTTTTGGCTATCGTATCGCTCACGCTTGTCGCAGTCCTGTCGGCCTGCACGATGTACAACGTCGATGTTGCGGAAGGCGGCGCACACGGCATCGCGAACGAGGAGAGGAAAGACGCTTTTTTGCAGGAGTTCGTCTGGGACGGCAACGAGGACAACATGCGCATCGATGTCCGCGAAATTGACGGCGTCAAGGTGACGCGCTACGGCGGCTTCAGCGGAAGAGGTTTCCCGTGCCCGTTCTGCGTATCGATCGAGGGATTGGAGCTGCTCCAGGAGACCGAGATTCAGCCCGGCGTCGAGGAGAGGGATCTGTATTTTACGCTTGTTATCAACGACCAGATCCGCGATTTCAATCTCTCCTACAACTACGACGGCTACGACTTCGGCTGCTACTACAAGGACACGAAGGAGCGCATCTTCTACCACATCCATCTCATCCCGGAGCTCGATCCGAACAACAAATACTTCTACAAAAGCGAGTCGGACGGCAAGATCTACAAGAAGGACACCAACGAGCCGGTGACCGGCTTGTGGTATCCGGAGGAGCATGAGCAGGAGCAGGCACAGGAGCAGGCGCAGTAACTTTTGAAAAAGCAGGGTTGCGGGCAGAAGAATAGTTTCTGCCCGCTTTTTTGTCGGATTTGCGTACAAACGGCGACGAAAAGCGTTTGGTTTTTCGCTCGCAAAATGCTATAATACTCTTATGGGCAAATCTGCAGAAATGCAGAGACGCAAAACTGGGAGTCTAACGTGATTGGGGTCGCGGCGTTCCCTATTCACCATGATAGTTCGGTTGCAACATGTATTTGTTGCGGCCGTTTTTTTGTTTTCGGAGGGTTTTCCATGGAGAAGAGAAGCGGATTAAAGCATCGATGTCTGTCTGTTTTGCTGGTAATCGCGATGATTGTCGGCTTGACGGCGCACGAGAAAAAACAGGCGGAAGCCTTTAACTACGAGGTGAAGATTGGCGTCACCGAAACGAAATCCGTGAGCAATCTCACTAACGGTTCGCACACAATCAGTGTCACCCTTACCGGTGCGAGCTCGACGCCCAGCATTCCCGGCGCGTGGAGCTGTTCCTGGATTACGGTAAACAAGCGTTCCGGGACCACGTATACTTTTACGGTTGCGTCCAATTCGGGAAGCGCGAGAAGTACGTATGTCGAATTTGTCCAAAGCGATAACAAAAAGTGGCGTTTGAACATCAGTCAGCAGGCGAAACCGAAGCCGACGAACACTCCGACAAACACGCCGACGAACACAGTTAAACCGGACACGCCGACGCCGACCAACACGAAAAAACCGAAGGCAACAAATACGCCGAAGCCGAAGGCAACAAACACTCCGACGCCGTCGCCGACCATTGCACCGTCCGTGACGCCGACAAAGAGCCCGACACCGAAGATTTCGTCGGCACCGACACCTTCTCCGAATTTGTCTGTGAGCAAGACCTCGTACAGTATCGGATATCAAGGGAAAAGCGAAACGATTACGCTCAACGGACGACAGGGTTCGCCGAAGTTTGATTACACGTGGACTACATCATCTCAGACCGGCTGGGTAACGATGTCTTTTGACGGGTCGCTTGTGAAAATGTTCGTAAGTGCCAACAAGACAAATTCATCGCGTACCGCTACGGTAAAGATTACAGACACAAAGACGAACAAATATGTAACCCTAACCGTTTTTCAGGCCCCGGCGCCGGTTCCGACCAATACGCCGAAGCCGACATCCACACCGACACCGACTCCGACGAAGAAGCCGGCAGAGTGCGTGGTGTCCTTTGACGTGGGCGAAGGCAACGGACAGCAGTTCTTTGAGAACAAGACAGTGCGCCAGGGCGCAACGTTCGGAGACAGTCTTTCAAAGACGCCGGGCGCTCCGGCATATAAGCATTTTACGGGCTGGTATACGACTGACGGGAAGCAGTACAAAGCGTCGTCGGTTGTTCCTTCGCAGACCTCGTTGAAATTGCGCGCGAGGTATGCGTATAACACGTACACCATCACATTTGACCCGAATGCAACCGCCACAGGGGCAATGACTCCGATGAATTGTTCCTGCGAGACCTCGTATAATCTTTCTTCCAATACTTTCCAGAGGTTGGGGTATGCATTTGACGAATGGAACACGAAGGCCGACGGAAGCGGAACGTCGTACAAAAACGGTGCGAGCGTTAAGAATCTCGTGTTAACTCACAAGGGAACAATCACGCTTTATGCGCAGTGGAAACCTGCGTATTGTTCCGTGAGTTTTGATGTCGGCGAAGGAGAAGGCAGCGCGCATATCGGAAAGCGGTCCTTCCAGAGGGGCACAAAGTTCGGAACAACGTTTCCGATTGATCCTGGTGCGCCGAAGCATAAGCATTTTACGGGGTGGTATGACAAGGACGGAAATCTGTACACGAAGGCTTCGACGGTTCCTGACATGGCAGCGCTTGCGTTGACCGCACATTACGAGTACGACAGCTACACGATTGTGTTTGATCCGAACGGAATGGCAGCCGGCGAGACGTTGCCGCTGACATGCATCTACGGCAGCTCGTATCGCTTAAGATACAACGGCTTCCGTCGTACTGGTTATACATTCGTCGAGTGGAATACCAAAGCCGATGGAAGTGGAACAGCATACTCGGAGGGTCAAACCATATCGGATTTGGTTTCGAAAAACAACGGCACGATTACACTTTATGCGAAGTGGAAAGAGGCGTATTGTGAGGTGACGTTTGATGTTGGGGAAGGCGCCGAGCAGAATGGACTTGGGAAGAAGACTTTGAGGCAGGGCGCGCGATTCGGAAGGGATTTACCGAGTGCTCCGGGAGCGCCTGCTACTAAGCATTTTGACGGTTGGTTCACAAGCGGCGGAGCAGAATACACGAAGGATTCCGTGGTACCGTCAAAACCCAAATTTACGCTGTACGCGAGGTACGCTTATAATACGTATACGGTTTTGTTTGATCCAAACGGTGGGTTTGGAGAGACGAAAAAGATGGAATGCAGCTGCGGCACAACATATAAACTGACGCCGAACGGATTCAAGTATGCGGGATATGTCTTTACCGGCTGGAACACCAAGCCGGACGGAAGCGGGATCACGTTTCTGGACAACCAGACGATCCTGAATCTGACCGAGATCGATCAGCGGTCCGTTATTCTGTATGCACAGTGGGAACGGGCGGAGTGCACGGTTTCATTCTACGTAAAAGTGAATGGAGTTCAGGGGGTAACAAAAACAGTAACATTGCCTTATGATCTGTACTTCGGGAATAATATGCCGGAGAGCATTGAAGGGGTGTCAGTGAGATGGTTTACCGCCGATGGGGTTGAGTATAAATCCGGAATGAAGGTTCCGTCGGTAAGGTCATTGTCTTTGTACGCACAATTCAGTGAGTATTATATTTACTATGATCCTAACGGAGGTGAGGGGAAGTTATCCCAAGATCGATGCAAACACGGGGAGGCGTTCGCATTGTGGAAGTGCGGGTTTTCCAAGACAGAGTGTTATTTCGATGGCTGGAGCAGAAATCCGGAGGGAACAGGGAAACTTATCCAAGACGAGGCGGCCGTAACAGATTTGGCTCCATCTGACGATTTATTAGTAAGGCTCTATGCTAAGTGGGCGCCGGCATATTGCACTGTTTATTTCTATGATGATGTCAGAAGAGGAACGGAGCTTGTGGCGACGAAGGTTTTGGCCTGTGACCAGCATTTCGGAAGAGATCTTCCGAGCATGTCCTCCGATTATTTTGTGGGATGGTTTGTTGCAAACAGCGGTCAGGAGTACACGTCGGATATGCTGGTACCAAAACAGCAAACGTTGATATTGGTCGCACGATACAGAGATGATGAGGAGATGTTCTTCCGAATGAATCCTCGATTCAAGCGGACACTGGAGATTCAGGAGCCTAAGAACTCCGGTGTTGAGAGCGCATTGTCGGTGACGCTGGATCAGTATTGGGAGGTATATCGGGAGCGAGGGTCCTTCTTTAAGGCGGCGTATCTTGAGGCGTTAGAAAATGGGACTGTCAGTGCTGTTTTAGGAACCGCTTCATTCTTTAAGTTTGTAGAAGAAAACCAAGATCACTATCAGGATTACAAATACGATGGGAATGCTGCCACCGACCTGGCATACTTGTACAGCATTCCACCAAGAGCAAGTCTTGTTTTGGCCGGTGCGGATGCGTTGATAGCAACGGATGCGGGACGCCTCCTTCATCACTATCTTACCGGGCTCGGAACGAAGTATAACTTTGACGCTTCGCTAATGGTTTGTGACTGGTTAGTCGGAACGGCAGCGTTTAACTACGAGGCCAACTATCTGATGGACCAGATGGAGTATTGCCTAAATGAGGGACAAACAATTACATTTACGGATCGTGATGCATCAAAGAATCGCATTTCCTTTACGAACAATACATTTTCCCCGAATGGGGTAAAGCATACGTATTCGTTCCCGATTGATGTGAAATATATTGACAAAGATCTGAACGGCTTTTTTGCCATCAAAGAAGGTTCGTACGGCCTGTCAGGATCCTGTACATTTAATGGCAGTTACTATGAGATGGACTTGAACTTTTATATCCAGGATTGCTATGATTTTTACTATAAATCGACAGACGGTAACAGTCAGGCTTTTTACTGGGCACTTTCCTGCTATGTCGACGAGCTGGCATATCTGGTTCTGCTCAACCAGGCGCATCCGTACTTTGTAAACGGAGTGTTCCGGACCAAGATTCGCTGGTATAAGGATCAGAGAGAAGATCTTACTCAGATAGTTTCTCCCATTCCCTGGACGGGGCTGTCGCCTTTTGCGGAGATTACGAAAAGGATTCGTTAGGAGAGGAGACTACGGGCAGAGAGATTTCTTGCAGGACGGAAGAGGCTTTTCTTGCAAGATTGCGCCCTGCATGCTATACTGTGAAAAACCGCAAAAAAGGTATGGAATACAGATGAAGTTATCGGAAATTATGAAGAACGGTCGCACGGCGTTCACCTTCGAGATTTTCCCTCCGAAGAAGGATATGCCGATTGAGACGATCTACAAGACGCTGGACGGACTGCAGGGACTGCGGCCGGATTTTATCAGCGTGACGTACGGCGCTGGCGGAAGCGCGGCGGACACGAAGACCGCGGACATCGCGGAGATCATTGAGAAGAAATACGGCATCGCTTCGGCGGTGCATTTGACGTGTCTGTATAACACGAAGGAGGACATCGACCTGATCTGCGAGCAGCTTCGGGCGCGGGGGATCGAGAATATCCTGGCGCTGCGCGGCGATCGCAATCCCAATGCGGAGCGCGAGGTGCAGACGGACTTTAAGCACGCGTCGGATCTGATCGCGTACTTGAAGACCAAGGGCGATTTCCACATCATGGGAGCATGCTATCCGGAAGGTCATATGGAGGCGGCGACGCTGGACGCGGATATCGTGAACCTGAAGAAGAAAGTGGACGCGGGCGCAGACCATCTGCTGTCGCAGCTCTTCTTCGACAACGATGCATATTTCCGCTTCCTGGACAAGGCGCGGGCGGCCGGTATCGACGTGCCGATCGAGGCGGGCATCATGCCCTGCACCAGCAAGGCGTCCATCGAGCGCATGGTCACCATGTGCGGCGCCAGCATCCCGTCGAAGTTCGCGCGTATGATGGCTCGCTACGAGGCGTATCCCGACGCGGTCCGCGAGGGCGGTATCGCCTATGCGATCGACCAGATCATCGATCTGGTGTCCCGCGGCGTTGACGGCATTCACCTTTACACGATGAACAATCCGTACGTCGCAAAGCGCATCACCGATGCGGTCGCACCGATGATCAACCCCGGTCTGATCCGCGAGGATTGAGCCGGATTTGACATAACAACGAAACAAGGAAAATCCCATGCACGCCCCGGTCCCCGGATCTCGGCGTGCTGTTGGAGTGTTTGAAGGTTTTGAAAGAACAGGCAGAGGACAGAGAACATGGTAGAGTTAAAACCGATCCGGATGGACGAGGCGGCAAGGTATCTGGGCTACGGCGGACAAATGCCCGACGAGACAATCCTGTCGCTGATGCACGAGTGCGAGGAACCGCTGCGGGAGGCGTGCCACCCGGCGTACAGCGTGGGAATCTTTGACATGGAGTGCTGCGGCGAGGCGGAGGTGCGGCTCGCGGAGTGCGCGCTCACGCTCACGGGCAAGGATATCGTGAAGCATTTGACGGGCTGCACGAAGGTGGCTCTCATGGCGGCGACGCTCGGATCGGGCGTGGACACGCTTCTGCGGAGACTCCAGCGGACGGAGATGGCGAAGGCGCTTCTCACGGACGCGATGGCCGGGGCTGCGATCGAGCAGATCTGCGACGACGTGCAGTCGGAGCTGCAGGGGAAAATGCCCCTCTACCGCCAGACATGGCGCTTCTCGCCCGGCTACGGCGATCTGCCGCTCGCGCTGCAGGAGGAACTCCTCGCGGCGGTCGAGGCGGGCAAGCGGATCGGGCTTGCGACGACGCAGGGACACATGCTCACGCCGATGAAATCCGTGACGGCGATCATCGGTTTGCAGGATATGACGAAGGAGCTTCGCAAGGTGACGGCAGAGGACGGCGATGCGTTGAGCGCGCCGGTCGGAGCGTGCGCGGCGGGTGCGTGCGCAGGGTGCGCATACCACGAAAGCTGCCTTTCAAGACAAGACAAGTCGGCAAATGAGACAACTGACGCAGAGGCGTCGGACGGAGGAAATTCATGAGCAAATACCCCGAAATAATGATTCTGGACGGCGCGATGGGAACCGAGCTTCAGGCCGCGGGACTTCCGCTTGGCGGCGTTCCCGAGGTGTGGAACCTCGAGCATCCCAACAAGGTGACAGCGATCCACAGACGATACATCGAGGCCGGTTCGCAGGTCGTGTACGCGAACACGTTCGGCGCTAACCGCCTCAAGATGGCGAAGACCGGACGTTCCGTGCAGGAGCTGATCGGCGCGGCGGTCGCGAATGCGCGCGAAGCGGTTGCGCAGGCAGGAAAGCCGGGCACGAAGGTCGCGCTCGACATCGGACCGATCGGCCGGTTGATTGCGCCTCTGGGGGACCTCTCCTTTGAGGAGGCGTACGACATTTTCGCCGAGGAAGTGCGCGCCGGCAAGGACGCGGACATGATCTTCATCGAGACGATGACCGACCTCTACGAGGCGAAGGCCGCGGTTCTGGCCGCGAAGGAAAATTCCGACCTCCCGGTCTATCTCACGATGAGCTTTGAGGCGAACATGCGCACCTTTACGGGCACGGGCATCGATTCGATGGCGCTCACATTTTCCGACATGGGCATCGACGGCATCGGCATGAACTGCTCGCTCGGACCGGCGGAGCTGCTGCCGATGGTGAAGCAGCTGTACACGGCGACGAAGCTGCCGATCGTGGTGAAGCCAAACGCGGGGCTTCCCGATCCGGCGACGAACACATATAACGTGTCGGCGGAGGAATTTGCCGACGTGGTACGGCAAATGCTCCCCTACGGCGTCCGCGTGGTGGGTGGCTGCTGCGGAACCTCGCCCGAGTACATCCGCGAGCTCACGCGCGTCGTGCGCGAGTGGGAGGCGGAGCGCGAGCAGGTCAGCGAGGATGACAAAGAGTTCTGGCCGGAGGATTTCGAGGAGCTCACGAAGCTTCGCGAGGAGCGTCCCACGGGTATCGCTTCGGCGAGCAAGGCGGTGTGGTTCTCGGAGCCGCGCTGCATCGGCGAGCGCATCAATCCGACCGGCAAGAAGCGCTTCAAGGAGGCGCTGCAGAACGGCGATATGGATTACATTCTCGGACAGGCCATCTCCCAGGTGGAGGCGGGCGCCGAGATTCTGGACGTCAACGTCGGATTGCCCGGCATCGACGAGACGGAGATGATGGTTCGCGTGATCCGCGAACTGCAGGCGGTCGTGGATGTGCCGCTGCAGATTGACTCGAATAAGCCCGAGGTGCTGGAGGCAGCGCTTCGCATCTATAACGGCAAGCCTTTGGTGAACAGCGTAAACGGCGAGGAGAAGAGCCTCTCGTCGATTCTTCCGCTTGTGAAGAAGTACGGCGCGGCGGTCGTCGGCCTCACGCTCGACGAGGCGGGCATCGGACCGACCGCGGAGGAGCGTTTCGCGGTGGCGGAGCGCATCGTGGCGCGCGCGGAGTCGATGGGAATCCGCAGGACGAACCTGCAGATCGACTGCCTGACGCTCACGGCGAGCGCGGAGCAGGCTGCGGTGGCGGAGACGCTTCGGGCCGTCGCGATGGTTCACAACCGGCTTCACACCGGTGCGGTGCTCGGCGTTTCCAACGTAAGCTTCGGTCTTCCGAACCGCGATCTCGTGAACGCGACATTCCTCACGATGGCACTTCAGAACGGCCTGACGCTGCCGATCATGAATCCGAACTCGGAGGCGATGATGGGCGCGCTTCGCGCGTATCGCCTTTTGATGAACATTGATAAAAACTCGCTCGCCTACATGGAGGCGTACAAAAACTCCGTTCCGCCGACGGCGGCGCCCGCGGGCGCGGCAGGTGCGAACGGTACGACCGG